>NZ_JBRUDG010000035.1:0-19457 GCF_053203725.1 Streptococcus porcorum
ATATGAACCTTTCTAGAATGATAGTTTAGTCGCTTTTCATTATAGGTCATATGGGACTTTTTTTCTATATTCAAAAAGGCTCCATAATTTCCACGGTGTTCTTACCCACTACAGAAATTATAGAGCCGTCTTTTTCTGTTTTCCAGCCTAAAATTAAAAGGTATACTGCCTCTTTTTTAAGATTAAAAGAAGGGAGAGATAAATAGGATTTTCAAGATTAATACTCTATATTTCTTTACCAAAATATGCTATACTGAGAAAGTATATAAAATTTGGAGAGAAATAATGATAAAGAAGTTAGTTTTTACAAGTTTACTTGTTCTAGGACTGAGTTTTCAAGGCATTGCTCAGGCGGATGAGTTGATGGATATTACCCGTGCAGCTGGTTATGAGGTGAGTGAGGTTAATAGACCTAAATCCTCCATTATTATTGATGCTAACACAGGGGACATACTATGGCAAGATAATCCAGATGAGGTACGTGACCCTGCGAGTATGAGTAAGTTGATGACCTTGTATTTGACTTATGAAGCGATTGAACAAGGGAAATTGTCAGAAGATACGGTCATCACTGCTACAGATGTTGATCAAGCGATTGCTGGTATTTATGCCATTTCTAATAATAAGATTGTGTCAGGGGTTGATTATACTGTTAGTGAGTTGATTACTATGACTGCGGTCCCTTCTTCAAATGTGACGACGGTGATGTTGGCGAATGCGATTTCTGATAATGATCCAGATAAGTTTTTGGATATGATGAATGCCAAATCTCAAGAGCTAGGGATGACTAATACCAAGTGGTTTAACGCTAGTGGTGCAGCAGCGGTTTCGTTTGAAGGCTATTATCTGCCAACGCGTTATGACAATAATGCAGCCAATGAGACGACAGCTAGAGATATGGCAATTTTGAGTGCCAATTTTGTTAAAAAGTATCCACAATTTTTAGATTATACTGATGATCCTGTTGTGACCGTTAAAGCAGGAACACCTTATGAGGAGACCTTTGAAACTTACAATTACTCAGTAGAAGGTGCTTTGTATGGTGTTGAAGGTGTAGATGGCTTAAAGACTGGTTCAAGTCCAAGAGGTGCCTTTAACTATATCGCGACTGCAAAACGAGGTGAGCAACGTCTAGTTGAAGTGATCATGGGAGTGGGTGACTGGTCAGATCAAAATGGTGAATATTATCGTCATCCTTTTGGAAATGCTCTTTTAGAGAAAGCTTATGCCGATTACGAGTATAAAAAGATTTTTTCAAAAGGAGACCATGAGATTGATGGTAAAACTTATCATTTAGAAAAAGATTTTTATGCGACCGTGAAAAAAGGTGAAGAGCCTAAATTACAGGTGAAAGATGGTGTTTTATCCGTCGAAAATGGTCTTGAAAGTGTTAGCCCTAACTTGACAGATACATTAAAAGTTGAAGAAGCGTCCACCAATATTATTGATTCAGCTGCTCAATTAGTGACAGGAAAATCTACTGCTGAGACAAAGGTAACTGATAAGCTCCTTAACAACAAATGGTTATTGGTTCTTATAGGAGGCGTCTTCTTTATCTTGTTGGCAATTGTTTTAGAGGTTATCCGACGTTATAAAAAATCTCGAATGACGAAGTAAAGATCATCCTTTGGGATGGTCTTTTTCCTTATTATTAAGGAAAAAATCAAGGTGGTGGAGGAGAGAAAAATGGATTAAACTAGAGTTATCAGATTCAAGGAGGAAATGTCATGTCTAGATTACCAGATAATTTTTTATGGGGTGGCGCAGTAGCTGCCCATCAACTAGAAGGTGGTTGGCAAGAAGGTGGTAAAGGTCTGAGTGTAGCAGATGTGATGACAGCAGGCCGCCACGGGGTAGCTCGAGAGATTACAGCAGGCGTTGTGGAAGGGAAATACTATCCTAACCATGAGGCGATTGATTTTTATCATCGTTACAAAGAAGATATTGCTTTATTTGCAGAAATGGGCTTTAAATGCTTTAGGACTTCAATAGCTTGGACACGCATTTTTCCAAAAGGGGATGAACAAGAGCCGAATGAAGCAGGTCTTCAATTTTATGATGACTTGTTTGATGAGTGTTTAAAATATGGGATTGAACCTGTTGTAACCTTGTCACATTTTGAACTCCCTTATCATTTGGTGACGGAGTATGGTGGTTTTAGAAATCGTCAGGTGATTGATTTCTTTGTGCGTTTTGCTGAGGTTGTGTTTAAACGCTACAAGGACAAAGTTAAATATTGGATGACCTTTAATGAAATCAATAACCAAGCAAATTATCAAGAGGACTTTGCTCCTTTTACAAACTCTGGTATTGTTTATCAAGAAGGTGAAGATCGTGAAGCGATTATGTACCAAGCTGCCCATTATGAATTGGTGGCTTCGGCTCGTGCTGTTAAAATTGGTCATGACATCAATCCTGATTTTCAGATCGGCTGTATGATTGCCATGTGTCCAATTTATCCTGCGACTTGCCATCCTAAAGATATTTTAATGGCGCAAAAAGCGATGCAAAAACGTTATTACTTTACAGATGTACATGTTTTTGGGCGTTATCCAAAACATATTGTGAAGTACTTAGAGCGTAAAGGGATTTCCTTAGACTTTACTGAGCAAGATCAGAAAGATTTACTAGCAGGTTGTGTGGATTATATTGGTTTTTCTTATTACATGTCTTTTGCTATTGATGCGCATCGTGAAAATAATCCGTATTTTGACTATCTTGAAACAGAAGATTTGGTTAAAAACCCTTATGTTAAGGCATCTGATTGGGAATGGCAGATTGATCCAGAAGGTCTTCGTTACGCACTAAATTGGTTTACCGATGTTTACCGTTTGCCTCTCTTTATTGTGGAAAATGGTTTTGGTGCTATTGATCAAGTAGAAGAAGATGGTATGGTGCATGATGATTATCGCATTGAGTACTTAGGGGCTCATATCAAAGAGATGATTAAGGCTGTTGATGAAGATGGTGTTGATTTGATGGGTTATACGCCATGGGGTTGTATTGACTTAGTTTCGGCTGGTACAGGTGAGATGAGAAAACGGTATGGCTTTATCTATGTTGATAAAGATGATGAGGGACAAGGTAGCTACAAACGCTCACCCAAATTATCATTTAATTGGTATAAGCAAGTCATTGCAAGCAATGGTGAGGAAGTCTAAAGATGAGAAACTTTGTAGGGAATTAATCTCCTTTCCTACAAGGTTTTTCTTATCTATTTTTGTTGATAAGGAGGAGAAAAATGGTTGGATTAGTGGCAGCATTATTAACAACTTTTGGATTTGTTCCACAGGTCATTAAAATTTTTCAGACAAAGGATACTTCGGCAATTTCTCTTGGGATGTATGCCATGACTGTATCTGGTATTGCTTTATGGTTTTGGCATGGTATCAATATTGGTGATATTCCTCTCATGTTGGCAAATGGGGTCAGTCTGTTGTTGACAGGAACCATACTCATCTGTAAATTGAGGTATAAATAACGTGAGTTGACAAAGAGGATAAAAGGGGCTATACTAAAAGAAAACGCTTTCTTTGAGATAAAAGTCGCTTTCACATCCTTTATTCAGAGATTAGAGTTAGCCTAAAGAAAGGAGCCTGTCAGATGGGAGAGTTAGTGTCTTATATTTTAGGAATTGGGATTTTTTTAGTCTTCGCGTGGTTTACTATTTGGTTATATAAAAGGCTGCTAGCGCCTGGTCGTTCGGGGAAAGGAGAGACAACTGTTTATGTTATTCAATTTTTAAATGGTATAGAGGTTCCTGATTTGACAAAGAGTGCTGATATGATGGCTATTCTTGACATTGAAGTGAACAATCAGACTTCTTATGTGGTGGAGAGTTTGGTTAATGATAAAAAGATTCGAGAACTGTTAGCTCAAGAATTTGGTATCCAATCACAAGATGTTTCTGTCTTTACCAAAAATTGGATGCAAGGCTAGAGATGAAAGGAGAACTTGGTGTGCTATCACCGAGTTCTTTTTATGTATAAGGTCATATTTATTTTTTCCTTATTACTAAGGAAAAGCTTACTATTGTCTTTGTAAGTGTTATCATCTATACTAGAACTATCAAAAAGATAACATTATTTCGGAGGATAAACTTATGACAAAAGCATTGATTATTTGTGCAGCAGGGATGTCATCATCTTTGATGGCTAAAAAAACAACTGAGTTTTTAAAATCTAAAGGTCATGATATTGAGGTAGATGCCATTAGTGCTACAGAAGGTGGTAAAGCAATTGCTGCAGCAGATTTTGATCTTTACCTTGTCAGTCCACAGACTAAGATGTTTTTCAAACAATTTCAAGAGGCGGGGCAGAAAGTTGATAAACCTGTTGTCCAAATTCCACCACAAGCTTATATTCCAATTCCTATGGGAATTGAAAAAATGGCTAATTTAATCACAGAAACTCTAGGCGTCTAGGTTAAATTGGTATAAAATAGTTCTTATTGCTATAAAAGGAGAAACGATGTTAAGTCAAAAAGAAAAAAGTATCGCCCAATACTTGTTTCAACATCGAAACCAGTTTGTGACGAGTAAAGAATTGGCAGAACAAGTGAACTGCTCCGACCGTACAGTAAGGACTTATTTAAAATCACTTTCAGAATCTTTTAAAACTCTCGAAGGGGTATCGCTATTTTCTAAACAGGGATATGGTTATCAACTTCAAGTATCTGATGAGGAAGAATTTTTTAACTTAGTCGGTGAAGATTTGGTTAAAGTTGGTCAGAAAAATACCGACATTACAGATCGTCATTACTATATCATCAATAAGTTGATCTTTGAACAAAAAGATATTTTGTTTGATGATTTAGCAGATCAACTCTTTGTGAGTCGTTCAACCTTATCATCAGATATGAAGAAGATTCGTAGGATCTTATCTGATTACCATCTTAACATTAATAGTCGTGCTAATAGAGGGATTTTTGTCGAAGGGGCAGAACACCATAAACGGCGTTTCATCATGGATTACTTTTTTAGTGGTCATTTTATGAAAAACTTTCAAAACTATATCAGTGAGGAAATCTTGAATTTACCCATTAGTTTTGAAGAATTGACCATCGTTGTTTTGGATGAATGCCGAAACGGGAAACTATCTTTATCTGATTTTGTCATTCAAAATTTGGTAGTCCATATTGCGCTTGCTCTAAAACGGGTCATGGACGGATTTCAAATGACTCCTATTTATTTAGATCAAGAGAAATTTGCTCATGAATTGGTGATTGCAAAGCACATAGTCCATCGTTTAGAACGCATGACAGGAATTATTTTTCCAAAAGAAGAGGCAGACTATATTGCCCTACACTTAATTTCAAAAGGGAAGTACAGTACCAAAGAACGTTATCTTGATATTGAACAGAGTTTGCGATCAGACTTAATGTTAGCACTTGAGAGGTGTGATGAACATTATGGTTTAGCTTTTAGTCGAGATTTTACCTTGATTGAGGGATTACTTACCCATATGGAAGTTTTGGTAGAGCGTTTAAAAAATAAGATTCAGCTAAAAAATCCTTTATTAGAAGAGGTGCGATCTCTTTATCAGGAGCCTTTTGAGTTGACGAAAGAATTGGTTAATCAGATTGTTTTCTTTAAGGATTACCACCTGTCAGATGATGAGTTAGCCTATATTGCACTACATTTGATGGCAGCTCTTGAGCGGTATAAAGAAGATAAAAAGGTGAATGTTTTAGTCATCTGTGCAACGGGATATGGTTCTGCACAGATGCTAAAGCATCGCCTACTCAATGAATTGAGTAGGCAGGTTCATGTGGTTGATGTTGTTGGTTATTATGATATCAATGATGACTTGTTGACTGGAGTTGATTTGATTGTCTCCTCAATTGATTTATCCACGTTGGTTTTTAGTGTTCCTGTTGTAACGGTGAGTGTTTTTCTAAAAAGTGAGGATGTTTTAGCCATAAAACAAGTTCTCTCTAGCTTATCAGGAAGTACTTCTAGACCAATCGTTAGTAAAACCAATCAATTGGCTAGTATTTTTGACCAATATTTTTCACCAAATTACTTTCAAGTATTTGAGAAAACAGATAAGGCAGGGGTCTTAAATGCTTTAGTGGACTGTTTTAATGAACAAGAGGAAGTGAGTTACAAGTATCATCTTTTGGATTTGATAATTCAAAGAGAAAAGATGAGTTCAGTTGTCTTTGATCAAGATATAGCCGTTCCTCATCCCTTAAAAGCTTTTGACAAGCAGCATAAGATTGGTGTTGCTGTTGTTAAAAATGGGCTAGACTGGGATGAGCAGTTTCATCACATTAAATTAGTTTTTCTGGTCTCACCTTCCGTACATGATAATGATGGTTTGTCAGACTTAACCCAACTTTTAGTTCGTCTCACTGAGCGGTCTGATATTAAGGAAAAAATGATTCACTCTCAGTCCTATGAGGAATTTAAACAGTTATTCTTATCCATTATATAGAAAGGTTGTTTTATGAATACAGAGGAATTGCAAGTTGTTGCTTTTGAAATTATTCTAAGTAGCGGTAACGCCAGAAGTCTTGTCCATGAAGCCTTTGGCTTTATGAGAGAAGGGCAGTATGAAGAAGCCAAGCAAAAGTTAGAAGATGCCAATACAGAGCTATTAGCAGCCCATCATGCACAGACGTCACTGCTACAAAATTATGCTAGTGGTGTGGAGATTAAGATAGAAATCATTATGGTGCACGCGCAAGATCACTTGATGACCACTATGACCTTACGAGAGGTAGCGCTAGAGATGCTAGCTTTGTATCAAAAAATAGCTTAGGAGGATAAAAAGATGAGTCAAAAAACTAAAACTATTGATGCAAAAACCTTAAAACGTCAGCAAATTGAAAAAAATAATGCCTTCAATCGTTTTATGCTTTTTAGATACTCATTAGCCATTTTCTTCTTTGCTAATCTTTACTGGTTATTGATCTTAGCTTATAAAACGAGCTTCTTGATGTTGGCTCCGACCTTATTATTATTCCTACAGATTTTGGCCTGTTCAGAGCAGGTCAGACTATATGGGAATAAGGTTGTTCGACTAAAACAAACGAAGCTAGCTTTACAAGCTCAAGGGATCATTAACCTTGTCTTGTTGGTATTACTATCTTTCAATTTTGGTAGGGTTGTCTTTCCTATTTTTTCAGACCAATGGCAAGCTCGTCTATTTTTGATAGGTCTTCAAATGTTAGGTCTTATATTGATTAGAATCAATCTTCACCGTATCACTGAGATTAAAGAAGATAGAGATACTTATTACCACCGTTTTCAAAAGATACAACAATTTTACTAAATATTTAGAAGGAGATTTCTAATATGGAAGAACAAAACGGATTATTTGGTTTCCTTGAAAAATACTTAATGGGACCAATGGGAAAAATTGCACAGTATAAAGTTGTTCGGGCTATCACAGCTGCAGGGATGGCGGCAGTACCTTTTACGATTGTCGGATCAATGTTTCTCGTCTTTAGTATTTTACCTCTAGCCTTTTCATTCTGGCCTGTAGTGGGGGATATCTTTGATGCCTCATTTAATAAGTTCACCAGTCTTTATATGGTCGCTAATACAGCAACTATGGGATGTTTATCTCTTTACTTTAACTTGGTTATTGGCTATGAACTCACTAAGATTTATGCTGAGGAAGAAGGTTTGAACCTAACACCAATTAATGGTGCGCTCCTATCTCTTTTCGCCTTTATCATGACAGTGCCACAGATTGTGTTTAAAGATGGTGTGATGTCTGCCATTCATACATTGGATGCGGATGGAACCATTGTTGTAGATGGATGGCAAATGGGTGGTGGTGTTGCTCGTTTTGGAACAACAGGTATTTTTACAGCTATCCTCATGGCGATTGCAGCAGTTTTACTTTACCGCCTTTGTGTGAAGAATAACTGGGTTATTAAAATGCCTGATTCAGTACCAGAAGGTGTTTCTCGTGGTTTTACAGCTTTGATTCCAAGTTTTGTCGTGGCTTTCTTTATGATTGCGGTTAATGGTATCTTAGTTGCTTCGGGAACCGATATCTTTAAAGTGATTGCCATTCCATTTGGATTCGTTGCTAATTTAACAAACTCATGGATTGGTTTAGTCATTATTTATCTTTTGACACAAGCTCTTTGGATTGTTGGGATTCATGGTGCTAATATTATCTTTGCTTTTGTTAGTCCCATTGCACTGGCTAATATGGCAGCTAATGCAGACGGTGCTCGCTTTATCGTCGCAGGTGAATTTTCAAATATGTATGTCATTGCAGGTGGATCTGGTGCTACTTTGGGGCTATGTATTTGGCTTGCAACACGTGCCAAATCAGAGCAACTAAGTGCTATTGGTAAAGCTTCTATTGTACCAGGCATCTTTAATATCAATGAGCCGCTGATCTTTGGTCTTCCAATTATCTACAATCCTGCACTAGCTATTCCATTTATGCTTGCACCGATTGCATCTGCAACAGTTTACTATTTTGCTATGAAGCTCAATCTTGTAAACGCTGTTATTGCACAAGTACCATGGCCAACACCAGTTGGAATAGGTGCTTTTCTTGGAACAGCTGACTGGCGTGCGATTATCTTATCCTTGTTGTGTGCCTTAACAGCCTTTCTTATCTACTATCCATTTGTTCGTGCCTATGACAAAAAATTAGTAGCAGAAGAACAAGGGCTTGGTTAGACTAGGCGCCAGTATAAAATGAAAAAGCAACGAAGCGAAAATCGTTGCTTTTTTATTAGGTAATTAATATCGAAGGAGTGTTTTTGGGGTTTTAGTAAAGGTTTCAAAGCCAGTTTTGGTCACATAGCCACAATCTTCAATGCGGACACCTACTTTTCCTGGGATATAGATTCCTGGCTCTACTGAGAAACACATGCCTTCTTGGATAACAAGATCATTTCCCTCCATAATAGATGGGAATTCATGGACATCCATTCCGATGCCATGTCCAAGTCGATGGTTGAAATATTCTCCGTAACCAGCTTTCTCAATGACCTCGCGTGCAGCTTGATCGACTTGACTAGCTGTAACACCAGGTTTGATAAAGTCTTGGGCGGCTAGTTGGGCTTCTAAACAGAGGTGATAAATCTCTTCTTTAAAAGTATCAGGTTTACCAACAGCCACCGTTCGCGTCATATCAGACATATAGCCATTAGCTGAGATACCGAGGTCAAAAAGTAGAAGCGCATCATTTTCAATAGGATTGTCTGCTGGAATACCATGAGGATTAGCAGCATTAGTCCCTGTTAAGACCATGGTTTCAAAACTCATATCGTAACCTAAACGTTTCATTTCATATTCGATTTTGGCAACAATATCTGTTTCTGTTTGTTCAAGAGAAATAGCATCAAAACCAATAGAAACAGCTTTATCTGCGAGTTGACCAGCAAAGAGCATTTTGTCAATTTCATCTGAGGACTTCAATAAACGCATTTGATTGAGATAAGGTGTGAGGTTGACAAATTCAGATGAAAAAACACTTTCTAATCCTCTAAACTTAGTCAGGTTAAGGTGATCAAACTCAAGAGCAACTTGTTGGAAATCTGTTTTTGGCAGAACAGCCTTAATCTTTTCCCAAGCATTTTCAGAATCAACATAACCTACGACAGGAAAATTAACAGTTTGACGAGCACGCGCTACATCTAATTCTGGTAGAAAAAGTAGCGGCTCTTTTTGAGAGATGACAAAAAGATACATATGTCTTTCATGAGGATCACCATAGTAGCCTGTGAGATAGTTGATAGAAACAGGATCAGAGATTACCGCACAAGCAATCTGATTTGCTTCAAGTGAGTGGAGTAGTTGCGTAATTTTAGACATAACATTACCTTCCTTTTGTCTTCTATTTTTTCAAAAAAATACTGAAAAATCAAGTGTTTGATGATTTTTTCAAAGATTTTCATTTGTTTTGCTTGAAAGTGTTTTCAAAAGGTGGTATTATAATTATGAAAGCATGATTTTCAGAATAGAAAGGATGTCGCTTATGAACACTGATGAAACTATTACTATTTATGATGTTGCTCGTGAAGCGGGTGTTTCTATGGCAACTGTTAGCCGTGTTGTTAATGGAAACAAAAATGTAAAAGAAAATACACGAAAGAAGGTCCTTGAGGTTATTGAGCGCTTGGATTATCGTCCAAACGCTGTGGCAAGAGGTTTAGCAAGTAAAAAGACAACAACAGTTGGGGTAGTTATCCCTAATATTGCTAATAGTTATTTTTCAACTTTAGCGCGTGGGATTGATGATATTGCTGCCATGTACAAGTATAATATCGTTTTGGCTTCTAGTGATGAAGATGACGATAAAGAAGTCAATGTTGTAAATACCTTGTTTGCTAAACAGGTTGATGGTATTATTTTTATGGGTTATCATCTAACAGACAAAATTAGAGCAGAGTTTTCACGCTCTCGTACGCCTGTTGTTTTGGCTGGAACGGTTGATTTAGATCATCAATTGCCAAGTGTTAATATTGATTATGGGCAAGCGGTAAAAGATGTGATTGCTATTTTAGCTGAAAATCATCAGAAAATTGCCTTTGTTTCAGGTCCTTTAATTGACGATATTAATGGTAAGATTCGTTTGACAGGATATAAGGACGGTTTGAAAGTTAATCAATTAGATTTTAGTGAAGGGTTAGTTTTTGAAGCGAAGTACCGTTATGATGAAGGTTTTGAATTAGCAGAGCGTGTGGTAAATTCAGGTGCAACGGCAGCCTATGTCACTTCTGATGAATTAGCAGCGGGTCTTCAAAATGGTCTTTTTGCGATGGGTAAATCTGTCCCAGAAGATTTTGAAATCATTACAAGTAATGATTCCCCAATTACAAAATATACTCGTCCTAACCTCTCGACTATTAGCCAACCTGTTTATGATTTAGGGGCAATTAGTATGAGGATGTTGACTAAAATCATGAACAAAGAAGAATTAGACGAAAAAGAGATTATCTTAAATCACGGCATCACTAAACGTGGTTCAACAAAGTAAAGAGTTCGCTTCATTTCCAACCTCAAGCTGTCATTTAGACAGTTTGAGGTGTTCGGTGATGGGAGGAAAATAGTCCAGTAACTATTTTAACCCTGACCGATATGTTTGGAAGTGAGGGAGCTCTTTTTATTGTCTTTTCGTATTGGGATGAATTTTAGATAAAAATAAGATATAATAGCAATATGAAGATTTTACTGTATCTAGAGGCGGAACATTATTTAAGAAAGTCAGGAATTGGTCGTGCCATTAAACATCAAGAGCGTGCCCTATCTCTTAAAGAGATTCCTTATACCACCAATCCAGAAGAGGAATATGATATTGTTCATATCAATACCTATGGGTTTAAAAGCTGGCGTTTAATGGACAGAGCTAAAAAGGCTGGCAAAAAGGTTATCATGCATGGGCATTCTACGGAAGAAGATTTTAGAAATTCCTTTATTGGAAGTAACCTGTTAGCACCTTTATTTAGACGCTACCTTTGTCATTTTTATCATAAAGCAGATTTTATCATTACTCCGACACCCTATTCTAAAGAGTTAATTACTGGCTATGGTGTGAAAACTCCCATTGAAGCAGTATCTAATGGGATTGATTTGAGCCGTTATCAAAAAGATTCAGCTAAAGAGGAGGCTTTTCGTTCTTACTTTAATATCAAGCCGAACGAAAAAGTAGTGATTTGCGCAGCCCTTTATTTTAAAAGAAAAGGAATTGAAGATTTTGTCAAAGTGGCAGAACAAATGCCTCATGTTCGTTTTATTTGGTTTGGTGAAACGAATAAATGGGTTATTCCAGCTAAGATTAGACGAATCGTCACAAAGCACCATCCTTCTAATGTGACGTTTGCAGGTTACATCAAAGGAGATGTTTTTGAAGGGGCTATGAGTGGAGCTGATGCGTTCTTTTTCCCCTCTTATGAGGAGACAGAAGGTATCGTTGTCTTAGAGGCATTAGCGAGTCATCAGCATACTGTTTTACGAGATATCCCTGTTTATGAGGGGTGGTTAGATGAAACAGCGACGGTATTTGGTAAGGATGTTGAGGATTTTGTGGCAGCTTTATCTGCTATTTTAGCGGGAGAAGTAGATAAGAGAAAAGAAGGTTACCGAGTCGCAGAAAGTCGTAGTATTGAGCGAATTGCGGATCAATTAGGTACAGTTTATCAAAAAGTCATGGAGTTATAAGATGAGGATAGGTCTTTTTACAGATACTTATTTTCCACAGGTATCAGGTGTGGCATCAAGTATTCGAACGTTAAAACAAGAGTTAGAAAAACTAGGCCACGACGTTTATATTTTTACTACTACTGATAAGCATTTAAAACATGGTGAAGATGAAACCATTATCCGATTGCCTAGTGTTCCTTTTATTTCGTTTACAGATCGTCGAGTAGTTTATCGAGGCATTATGTCATCTTATCGGATCGCTAAAAAATATCAGTTGGACATTATTCACACTCAAACAGAGTTTGGTATGGGCTTGTTAGGGAAAATGATAGGGAGAGCCTTGAGAATTCCTGTTATTCACACCTATCATACGCAATATGAAGACTATGTTCACTATTTTGCTAAGGGTAAGGTGATCACACCAAGTATGGTCAAGTATATTGTGCGAGGTTACCTTAACGATTTAGACGGTGTGATTTGTCCCAGTCGTATTGTCTTAAATGTTCTTGATGACTATGCGGTTAAAATTCCTAAGAAGATTATTCCAACAGGAATAGAATTAGAGAAATATTTACGTCCAGATATTACGGAAGAATCCTGTTTACAATTGCGAGATGAATTGGGGCTTACAAGTGATGAGACGATGTTACTTAGTCTTTCACGTATCTCCTATGAAAAAAATATTCAGGCTATTTTAACCGCTCTTCCAGAAGTCCTAACACAAAATGAAAACATCAAACTTGTCATTGTAGGCGATGGTCCATATCTGTCAGAGTTGAAAGATTTAGCCACTCAATTGGAGATAACCGAGCATGTTATCTTTACTGGTATGATTAATCCAGATGAGACTGCTCGATATTATAAAGCGGCTGATTTCTTTATCAGTGCTTCAACTAGTGAGACACAGGGGTTGACTTATACAGAAAGTTTAGCAAGTGGTACTCCGATTATTGCTCATAGTAATCCATATCTAGCTGATTTAATTGACGATGCTATGTTTGGTTTGCTGTACCATCATCAGTCAGATTTATCTGATGCCATATTAGATGCTTTGATTATGACACCGAAAAAATCTGAGGCTAAGTGGCAAGAGAAATTATACGCGATTTCTGCTGAAAATTTTGGAAAATCTGTTTATGCCTTTTACCAGGATTGTATTATTTCTAAAAAGATGCGAGAGCGTGATAAGCTAACGTTTACAGTGGCAGGGAGCTTGGAAGACCGATCCTTGAAATTAGCCAAGCAAACAGTTACCTTGCCTAAGAGAGCGAT
Source organism: Streptococcus porcorum (assembly GCF_053203725.1). Classification (NCBI taxonomy): domain Bacteria; kingdom Bacillati; phylum Bacillota; class Bacilli; order Lactobacillales; family Streptococcaceae; genus Streptococcus; species Streptococcus porcorum. The sequence continues at coordinate 13,394 of NZ_JBRUDG010000035.1, forward strand.
GAAACAGACTGCTAAAACATCTGTCAAAGTGGTCAAAGCACCCGTTAGGCTAGTCAAATCTATTCAAGATTTTCTAGATTAGGGATTTGTCACCTGATATAGAATTGATGTGATAAAAAGCTTGAAAAATGTTCTTTGTATGCTATAATAACACTTAGAGACTTATCAATTCTAGGAAATCTTTGAGAGAGTGTGCGGTCGGTGCAAGCACATGGAGGATAGGATTGACACTACTCGGTATGATTTTATGCAAACATAAAAGGGTGGTTCCCTTATAGCCAATCTGAGGTAGTCAGGCTTTTTAGCTTGGCTGTGAATGAAGGTGGAACCACGTTGCGACGTCCTTTTTCTAGGACGTCGTATTTTTTTTGAGGAGGAATGATGCTACCTGATGACTTATTAAGACGATGTCAAGATGTGCGTCGTGCTTACAGAGAGTTGGAACTCAAGCACCACGACAAAGAGTGGTCCATTGAGGAAGACCTCTTGGCTCTTACCAATGATATTGGCAATATGAATCGTCTCATTATGACTAAGCAGGGTCGGTACTATGATGAAACGCCCTATAGCTTGGAGCATAAAATGGCTGAAAATATCTGGTGGTTGATTGAGCTGGCTGACCGCCTGGATATTGATATTCAAAAAGAAATGGAAACCTTTTTAACTCAAAAAGAAGAGTTATTAGGGATTAAAAAATAAAAAATAGAAAGGACTAGGGTCTCCGTATTTGGTTGAACTGAATACGGGATACGGACTGGGGCAAAAAGATAAACGAGAACTAGATGCTTGCGTCGTCGTTCTGTTTCCTATTTTGTCTGTGTCCGCTTAAGGCCCTTTATATCTTATATTATGATTAACATTACTTTCCCAGATGGTGCTATTCGTGAGTACCAAGCTGGCGTGACAACTTTTGAGATTGCTGAGAGCATTAGCAAGTCTTTGGCGAAAAAAGCGCTTGCTGGTAAGTTCAATGGTAAATTGATTGACACTACTCGTGCTATTGAAGAGGATGGCACGCTTGAAATCGTAACGCCTGATCATGAGGATGCCTTGGATATTTTGCGTCACTCAGCGGCTCACTTATTTGCTCAAGCGGCTCGCCGTCTTTTTCCAGACATCAAGTTGGGGGTTGGTCCAGCTATTCAGGATGGTTTTTATTACGATACGGATAACAGCGAAGGGCAAATCTCAAATGAAGATTTGGCAAAAATTGAAGATGAAATGCGTCAAATTGTTAAGGAAAATTTCCCATCAGAACGCCGTGAAGTTTCAAAAGACGAGGCGCGTGAGATTTTTAAAAATGATCCCTACAAGCTTGAGTTGATTGAGGAACATTCTGATGATGAAGGTGGTTTGACCATTTATACGCAAGGTGAGTACGTTGACCTTTGCCGTGGGCCACATGTTCCCTCAACAGGTCGCATTCAAGTTTTCCAACTCTTAAATGTTGCGGGTGCTTATTGGCGTGGTAAGAGTGAAAATCCAATGATGCAACGTGTTTATGGGACAGCTTGGTTTGACAAAAAAGACCTTAAAAAATACATTCAAATGCGTGAAGAAGCTAAAGAACGTGACCACCGTAAACTTGGTAAGGAATTGGATCTCTTTATGATTAGCCAAGAAGTTGGTCAAGGATTGCCATTCTGGTTGCCAAATGGAGCGACTATCCGTCGTACTCTGGAACGTTACATCACAGATAAGGAATTGGCTTCAGGCTACCAGCACGTTTACACACCACCATTGGCTTCGGTTGAGCTTTATAAGACCTCAGGTCACTGGGAGCATTATTCAGAAGACATGTTCCCAACTATGGACATGGGGGATGGTGAAGAGTTTGTGCTACGTCCGATGAACTGCCCGCACCACATCCAAGTCTATAAAAACCATGTGCGTTCTTACCGTGAATTGCCTGTGCGTATTGCGGAGCTGGGTATGATGCACCGCTATGAAAAATCTGGATCTCTTACTGGTTTGCAGCGAGTGCGTGAGATGACACTTAACGATGGTCATATTTTTGTCACACCTGAGCAAATCCAAGAAGAGTTCAAAAAAGCTCTCCAGTTGATTATCGATGTGTACGCAGATTTCAACTTAAACGACTACCGTTTCCGCCTGTCTTATCGTGATCCAGAGGATAAAGAAAAGTACTTTGACAACGATGAGATGTGGGAAAATGCCCAACGTATGTTGAAGGGTGCCATGGATGAAATGGGCGTAGAATACTTTGAAGCAGAAGGTGAAGCAGCTTTCTATGGTCCGAAATTGGATATCCAAGTGAAAACTGCCCTTGGTAATGAAGAAACCCTATCAACTATTCAGTTGGACTTCCTCTTGCCAGAACGTTTTGGTTTGACCTATATTGGTGCTGATGGTGAAGAGCACCGCCCAGTCATGATCCACCGTGGTGTTATCTCGACTATGGAGCGCTTCACTGCCATCTTGATTGAAACCTATAAGGGTGCTTTCCCAACTTGGTTGGCGCCAACGCAAGTAACACTTATTCCAGTGTCAAATGAAGCTCATACAGATTATGCTTGGGAGGTTGCCAAACGTTTGCGTGATCATGGTGTTCGTGCGGAAGTGGATGAGCGTAATGAGAAAATGCAATTCAAGATTCGTGCATCACAAACCAGCAAAATTCCATACCAGCTCATTGTTGGTGATAAGGAAATGGAAGATAATGCAGTCAACGTCCGTCGTTATGGTAGCAAACAAACACATACTGAATCAGTTGACGAGTTTGTGAACACGATTTTAGCGGATATTGCCCGTAAATCTCGTGTGACTTCTGAGGACGATTAACCACAGAAAAAAAGCTAATAAAATCATATTTAGATTGAAGAAGTAGTCCTTTATGGAATACTTTTCTTCAATCTATTTTTATTACGGTTTATCCCTAGTAACCAAAAATGTTTAGCAGGCTTGAAATGGTGAGAGCTAATGAAGGATTTTTTACTTTTTTTGTGAAAAGCTTTATAATGAAAATAAGTGATTCGGGAGGGAAGTTTTGAGAAATTTACTGAAACAAAAACAGATTCTTAAGTGTTTGTTAGACTATGGTTGGCCACCAAACTTGGTTTCTACTTTTTTTGATCATTATCGGCATCACGAATATTTTGAGGAGGTGATGTTGGTTGGCTCTCCTTCCTTTAAGGCTCTTTGGGATCTAGCGCAACCTCGATCTTCAAAAGAAGCCAAGAATTTACTTCAAATTTTGCTTAAACAGCTAGATTTTCCAGAAGAATTATCAGGAAAAGATGAGGAAGTGAGACAATTATTGAGAGGTTTTTCATCCGATTTATCACCTCATGATAGGTTTTGGAAAAGCTTGGCACAATGTGTTCAGTTAGCCTTTCCTAAGGAGAGTTTAAGTCAACAGGGGCTTTTAGAAAAAAAGATACATCAATGTCGTTATCTGATTTCTCTTCAACAATCTCAGTGGGTTAGAGACCACTATGGTAAAGAAACTCAAACCGATCGTGAAGCCCTCTTGTCTTATCTAAAGAGTGTAAAAATAAAGTCTCCATATTTGAGAAGACGGCAACCTTATACGTTTAAAGAGTCTTCTCGACTACACAATAAATTAGCCATAAAAAATGGTCAGCTTTATTATCCAGATGGAAAATCTCAGATAAACCTTAAAATCTTGCTTGATTTTCATACGGAGTTTATTCTATCTCAGGATGGGGATTTTCTTGATGTTATGACTCCACAAAAACAGACAGAAAATGGTGTGATTAATGGAGCTAGTTTTAATTATGCCTATCGAAATGATGCTTTACATCGAGCATTGGATGTCCATCCTATTGAGCATCATGATCCCTTGTTTCGAAAAAAAACTTGTCACGGTTTTCGCTCTCCCAAACTAGTCTTTTCTATTGGTCAAAAAGATTGGGAGAGAAGTTATTTTAATCGCAAAGGTCTCTACGCCCAATCGGGCAAATCCCTTGAAAAATGTGTCAGAGAAAAAGGAAAACAAATGAAAAAGCTACTCAATCAGATTTGATTGGGTAGCTTTTGCGCTAGTTTATCCAGTTATCTTCAATTTGATCCATAATCTTCTCTTGAGAAACGACACCAAATCCTAGCATCCAAGTGGAATAGTCCGCATAGATAACTTTTTTATTTTTGACGGCAGTCAGGTCTTGCCAGATAGCTGATTCTTTGACTTTGTCTTCTAGTAAGTCTTTACTATCAGCTTGGACAATCATCAAATCAGGGTTCAGCTCTTTTATTATGGCTTCGAGCCAGTTTTTCTCGTAGAGAAAAATAAGAAAACCACCAGCTATGCTGGTGGCTGACAAGGCTTTGAGTTTCCATTTCTTTTTCCTGTTATAATCTAATTGTTCAGGTTAGATAAAGGAGGAAAAAGAAATGGCTAAAACCAGTTACAGTTTATCACATACCAAATGGATGTGCTCTATCACATAGTTTTCACACCTAAGTACCGGAGAAAATCCATTTACTACAAAATTAGACAGGACTTAATTGATATTTTCCGTCATCTATGTCAATACAAAGGCGTGGAAATCATTGAGGGACACATGATGCCAGACCATGTTCATATGCTTGTCTTGATACCCCCAAAACTTTCGATTTCCGATTTTATGGGATATTTGAAAAGCAAAAGTGCTCTAATGATATTTGATAAACATGCTGATTTAAAATATAAGTATGGAAATCGAAAGTTTTGGGGCAGAGGCTACTATGTTAGTACCGTTGGGCTGAACGAAAAGACAGTTGCGAAATACATTCGCGATCAGGAGAAAAATGACATTGCACTTGATTCTTGAGTGTCAAAGAGTATGAAGATCCATTTTCAGATGGCAGTTTTAGAACAAGATAAAAGCCCGTTGTTACAGGCATTAGTCAAGTAATTATAGCACTAACCTGAACGAAGTTCAGCGAACGTCTTTAGATGTCGCTGGAGAGAAACGGCTTATAGCCGGTGTACAAGCCACCCGTTTTCACGGGTGGTTATGACTAAGTGATTTATTAGCTCACTATGCTTTTTCTACTGTTTTACCAACTAATATTTTTCTTGGATTTTTTGGTGCTCTAGGATTTATCATTATTTTATTGAAAAGAAGGAGTGAATAATGGGGATTTCAGTCTCAAACCTCAATTTTTTCTACGACAAAAAACAAATTTTACAGGATATTTCTCTTGAAATAGAAGAGGGGCAACTCATTGCTTTGATTGGACCAAATGGATCAGGGAAATCAACTTTATTAAAGAGTATGCTACATTTAGAAAAACCGACATCTGGTTTCACCTGTATTGACGGTGCTAAGATTGATCGGTTAAGCCACAGGGAGAGAGCGAAAGTTGTCGCTTTTTTATCGCAATTTCCTAACCTTCAAGACCATATGACAGTCGAAGATTTAGTAGGTCTAGGCCGACAGCATAATAAACGTCTTTTTTCCTCATTGAGTGGTGAGGATTTAGAATTATGTCGAAAAGCTATTGACTGGGTTGATATGACATCTTATCAAAAGGCATCTGTTTTATCTTTAAGCGGTGGACAAAAGCAGCGTGCTTTTTTAGCAATGGTTTTGGCACAGGATACGAAGTATATCTTTCTTGATGAGCCAACCTCCTATCTAGACATTCATCATCAAATTGAGTTTATAGAGTTATTGAAAAGATTACAAAAAGAATATCATAAAACTATTGTGTTAGTCTTACATGACCTTTCTCTTGTTTCTAAATACGCTGACTATATTATTACCTTAAAAGAGGGGCAGATTTATTCTGCAGGTAAGGTCAAGCAAGTCTTCACAGAGGAGATGTTATGGGACGTTTTTCGGGTTTGTGCAACCATTTGTCCTATAAAAGATAGTAGCCAGATGATGAGTTATGATTTTAGAAAGAGATCAGAATAAGAAAAAATATCGTATAAAAAATAAGCTAGGTGCAATGACCTAGCTTATTTTTTAGGCTCTATAATTTCTGTAGTGGGTAAGAACACCGTGGAAATTATGGAGCCTTTTTGAATATAGAAAAAGGTCCCATATGACCTATAATGAAAAGCGACGAAACTCACATTAGAAAGGGTTCATAT
>NZ_JBRUDG010000036.1:0-19026 GCF_053203725.1 Streptococcus porcorum
TTTCAGGAACTTTGAAAACTTTAAAAAACGGATTTTGATTGCCTTGAACATAAAGAAAGAGAGAACGAATTTCGTCCTCTCTAGGTGTTAGCTTTTCATCTACCCACTACAGTTGACAAAGAGCCTTATGTTCAAATCAAGTCTCAGTTTATGTTTAGATAAGACTATAACTTGTAATGAGATTGGGTTGTTTTATTTTTTCAGACTTCTGACGGATGAAAAGATGAAAGCCTTTTGTTACAATAATAAATTGAAGGGAGTCCTATGAGAAAGTTTCAATTATTTTTATTGGCAGAAGCCCTCTTGTTAACAATGGCAGCTGTCACAATTTTAGCAAATAGTGTGTCACGCTTTGTTCTAATTTTAGTATTAACCTTTATTGCTTTAAAATTTTATAACTTAGGAGATAAAATCAATTTTTGGTTGACGACTAGTTTGTTGATTTTGTTTATGATTGTCATGTTAAATCCTTATGTGATTGCTGGTTTGTTATTAGCTGTTGCTTACACTGTTATCAATCATTTTGCTCAAGTTAAGAAAAAAAACCGTGAAGCGATTTTACACTTTGTTGAAAATGGGGTTGCTCTACGTCATAATCCGCATCAATGGATTGGCTATCAGATGCATCTGGATAATGATTCTTATGTTTTTGATGATATTAATGTCATTCGCTTAAGTGGGACAGATGTCATTAATTTGAATGATGTTATTTTGACAGGTTGTGATAATGTTATTGTTATTCGTAAAGTCTATGGGCCAACAAAGATTATCGTTCCTGTTGATGTGGGAGTAAAATTGGATTTGAGTTGTATTTATGGTAATATTAGTTTTCTCGATCAAACTGATTATGACTTGCGTAATGAGGCTATCAAATTACAGAGCAGTGGCTACCCAGATGCCGTGAAAAAGGTGAAAGTCGTGATTAATGTTATTGCAGGTCAAACTGAGGTGGTGAGAGCATGAAAAAAAGTCAGATTTTATTGCTCTTTTTCTATGCTAGTGTGACAGTCTTTTGCATTGTTTCGGTCATCCTTGATAGTTTTGGGCTCACCATCAAGACCATTTCAGAAGATTTTTTTGCCTTACAGCAATTTATTTTTTCTATTATTTTGTTGACGGTTTCATTGACAGTGATGTTGCTTTTTGTTTCCATTGTGGCAGATTATAATTCTAAAAGGCTTCTGAATAAGGACCTTCGTCATATTTTAAATAACAAGCCGATTTCTAAACAAGATGATACAGATTTGGGAAAAACAGTGACCTTATTATCCGATAAGATGAATCAGTTAACCATGAATTTGCAAAACACGGTCAATTTAGAGATTATTGACAAGCAAGAGATTATTCAAAAAGAACGAAAACGGATTGCAAGGGATCTCCATGATACTGTTAGTCAAGAGTTGTTTGCCTCTGCTATGATGGTATCGGGTCTAGCAGCTAGCTTGGATTTTTTGGACAAGGAGCAGTTAAATGAGCAGTTAATTGGGATTGAGGGGATTATCAATAAGGCCCAAAGCGATCTTAGGGTTCTCTTGTTGCATTTGAGACCCACTGAATTAGAGGGGAAGACCCTTTCTCAAGGTTTTGAAATGATTCTAAAGGAATTGACAGACAAAAGTGAGATTGAAGTGGTTTACCATGAAAATGTCACCAAGCTTCCAAAGACCATTGAGGCGAATCTTTTTAGGATTGCTCAAGAATTTATTAGTAATACACTCCGGCATGCAGATGCTACTTGTCTAGAAGTTTACCTGAATCAGACAGAAAATCATATCCAGCTAAAGATGCTTGATAATGGTAAAGGCTTTGATTTAGCCCAAGTAAGAGAGCTCAGTTACGGTTTAAAAAATATTGAAGATCGAGTTAAAGATATGGCAGGAATAATTAAGTTGATGTCTACAAAAGATAGGGGAGTTTCGATGGATATACGCATTCCCTTAGTAGAAGGAGAAAAGAATGGAGATAACTAAGATTATTTTGATAGATGATCATGAGATGGTTAGAATGGGGTTAAAGAGTTTTCTGAATTTACAACCTGATATTGAAGTTATTGGTGAGGCGAGCGATGGTAAAGCAGGCATTGAGCTTGCTCTTGCTTTAAAACCAGATGTTGTGGTGATGGATCTTGTCATGCCTGAGATGGATGGTGTTGAAGCTACCTTAGCTATTTTAAAAAAATGGAAAGAAGCTAATATTTTAGTTCTAACTTCTTATCTTGATAATGAAAAAATTTATCCCGTGATTAAAGCAGGAGCTAAGGGCTATATGTTAAAAACTTCTAGCGCTGCTGAAATTTTAAATGCGATTCGTAAGGTTAGCTGTGGTGAATTAGCGATTGAAACAGAGGTAGATAAAAAAATTAAGGATTATCAAAACCATCCAGAACTTCATCAGTCTCTTACGGCTAGAGAACGCGATATATTAGCCTTATTAGCGAAAGGTTATGATAACCAAACTATTGCAGATGAGCTTTTTATCTCCTTAAAAACAGTAAAAACACATGTTTCAAATATTCTAGCCAAACTAGAGGTAGATGACCGCACACAAGCAGTTGTCTATGCTTTTCAACATCATTTGGTCCCACAAGATTAAAATCCATGTTATAATAAGTAGGAGCGAATAAAAGGAGAAGCGATATGGATGCAAAGACAAAGTATAAAGCTAAAAAAATAAGAGCTGTCTTTTTTGATATTGATGATACCTTACGAGTCAAAGACACAGGCTATATGCCAGAATCTGTTACGGCTGTTTTTAACAGTTTAAAGGCAAAAGGAATTCTGACAGGGATTGCTTCAGGACGTGCTATGTATGGTATTGTTCCTGAGATTCGTGACTTAGATCCTGATTATTTTGTAACGATTAATGGTAGTTATGTTCGGGACAAAAAATGTCAGGAAATTGTCAACCAACCCTTGGCACCAGAAATTACCAAATTATATGTCAAATGGTGTCGTGAGATAGGAATTGAATATGGATTTGCAGGAAAAGACAAGCCAGTTGTTTCTAGCCGTTGTCGCTTGATTGATGAGACGATGATGCCTGTTTATGGCATGTGTGATGTCGATCCAGACTTTCATCTGACCAATGATGTCTATCATATGTGGACATTCTCAGAAGACAATGATAACTTGGCATTGCCAAAAGAGTTAGCTGAGCAAGTTCGCTTAGTTCCATGGCACAAGCACTCATCAGATGTCGTTCAATTGGGGATATCGAAAGCTTCTGGCGTTAATTCAGTTCTAGAAAAGGAACAATTAACTCCTGCTAATCTTTTAGTATTTGGAGATGGTCCAAATGACATGGAAATTTTTGACTATGCTGGTTTAAAAATTGCCATGGGAAATGCTGTCAATGAGCTAAAAGAAAAAGCAGATTATGTAACCGATAAAGTAGAAGAAGATGGCATTTTTAATGCCTTGGAGAAATTAGGTATGGTAGAAAAAGAATTAAACTTTCCACAATTAAACTTAGAAGCGCACAATGGTCCAAAAGCCACTATTAAAACGAATCACGGTGATTTAGTCGTTAAATTATTCCCTGAACAAGCCCCTAAAACAGTAGCAAACTTTATTGCTTTGTCAAAAGATGGCTACTATGACGGTGTCATTTTCCACCGCATTATTAAAGATTTTATGATTCAAGGTGGTGACCCAACAGGAACAGGGATGGGAGGAGAGTCCATCTACGGCGAGAGCTTTGAAGATGAATTTTCAGAAGAATTGTATAATTTACGTGGGGCTCTTTCCATGGCAAACGCAGGACCAAATACTAACGGCAGTCAATTCTTTATTGTTCAAAATAAAAACTTCCCTTATAATGCTAAGGAGTTAGAGCGTGGCGGATGGCCAAAAGAAATTGCTGAGGTTTATGTTAATGGTGGCACTCCTCACCTAGATCGTCGCCACACTGTTTTTGGTCAGTTAGCAGATGAGGCTTCATTTGAAGTGCTAGATGCCATTTCCGCAGTGGAAACAGACAGTGCCGATAAGCCAAAAGAAGATGTTGTTATTCTTGGTGTAGAGGTTGTGGACTAATGAAAATTGGTCAAAAAGTCAGAGGAACCATTACAGGGATTAAGCCTTATGGCGCCTTTGTCAGTCTTGAAAATGGTACGATGGGTTTGATTCATATATCAGAAATTAAGACAGGTTATATTGACAATATTTACCATGTCTTAAGTGTTGGCCAAGATGTGCTGGTTCAAGTGGTTGATTTTGATGAATTTACTCAAAAAGCTAGTCTCTCCCTTCGAACACTTGAGGAGGAAAAGCATCACTTTCAACATCGTCACCGTTTTTCAAATAGTCGCTATAAGATTGGATTTAAACCTTTAGAGGAACACTTACCAATTTGGACTAAGGAAGCTATCGAGTATTTAAATAAAGATTAATAAACTCAGGCTAGAAATCTAGCCTGAGTTTTGTTTTTTTTAGCATAAAAAAAGTAAGGCTAAATACCTTACTTCATAATATACTATACTTCAAAATCATAGAGAGCTGTAGAGAGATAGCGTTCACCATTATCAGCTAAAATCGCAAGTACTTTTTTACCAGCTCCTAATTCTTTAGCCACTTCGAGTGCTGCATGGATGGCTGCTCCAGAAGAAATTCCCACAAGGAAACCTTCTTTCCCTCCAATTGCACGTCCTGTTGCAAGAGCATCATCTGACTTTACACGAATAATCTGGTCATAAGCATCTGTATCTAGTGTTTCTGGGATGAAGCCAGCTGAGATTCCTTGGATTTTATGTGGTCCAGGAGCTTCACCTGAGAGAACTGCTGACTCATCAGCTTCAACGGCATAAATTTTGACATCAGGATTAGCTTTTTTCAAAACGTGGGAAACACCAGAAATTGTTCCGCCAGTTCCAATTCCAGAAACAAAAGCATCTAGTCCTGTTTCTCCAAATGCTTCAATGATTTCAACACCTGTTGTTTCTTCGTGAATTTTAGGGTTAGAAGGATTGACAAATTGGAAAGGAACCCATCCATTTTTTTCTTCTGCAATTTCTTGAGCTTTAGCAATTGCTCCTTTCATCCCTTCGCTACCTGGAGTTAGAACCAACTCTGCCCCGTAAGCTTGAATGATTTTTCGACGCTCGACACTCATGGTTTCAGGCATGACGATGATAACGTTATATCCTTTAGCAGCTCCGACCCAAGCTAGCCCAATTCCTGTATTTCCACTTGTTGGCTCAACAATGGTGTCTCCTGGTTTGATCGTTCCCGCTTTTTCAGCATCTTCGATCATAGCTAAGGCAATACGATCTTTAACGGAAGATCCTGGGTTAAAAGCTTCTAGTTTGACATAAACATCGGCTGCACCTTCAGGTACGAGATGATTTAATTTGATAATAGGAGTTTTTCCAACCAATTCTGTGATATTTTGATAAATTTTTGTCATGTGCTTTACCTCGATAATAGTTTATAGATATCAGTATAGTCCTTATAAGATATAAAGTAAAATACTTATTTTTTATCACCGTGATAAAGAGAAGTTATCAGTTAGTTGGGACAGGAAGTTCGACCAATTTTTTATCACCTTTTTCAATCACAACCTTCCCATGATAGAATTCGATGAGTTTATTGGACACTTCGGTAACTTTTTCATCGTCTAGATAAATCTGAGTCGTGATGTTGACAGAGAAATCAGGATCAAATTCTTGTAAGCCTTCGCTTTGTAAAAAGTTGGAGAAATTTTGATATTGGGGATAGGTGAGTTCAATTTTTAAGCCTTGTAATTCTTTTACTTCAACAATACCAATTTCACGCAAGCCATTGGCAACGCTACCTGCATAAGCGCGAATAAGCCCTCCGGCCCCCAGTTTAACCCCACCAAAATAACGTGTGACAACAGCAACAACATTAGTGATCCCTTGTTTTTCCAAAACGGTTAACATAGGAACACCAGCAGTGCCGCTAGGTTCTCCGTCGTCATTAGAGCGCTTGAGTTGTCCATCTTCGCCAATAATCATAGCAGAGCAGGAATGAGTGGCTTTGTAGTGTTCTTTTTTGATTTGAGCGATAAAGTCTCGTCCTTCTTCTTCGCTACTAATCCGTTTAAGCTGACAAATAAACCGTGATTTTTTAATTTCTTCCTCGGCAGAGCCGTTTTGTTTGATAGTTTTATAGTTCATAAGAAAATTTTACAATTTTTTAGCTCATTTGACAAAGAGATAACGAATAAAATAGTGATGGAAATGTTAGAAAATAAATACGGTCGCTGGTTTGTTAAATCTCAACTAAACTTAGAGGAGCAAGAATTAGCAAGTCAGCTTCCCGCCCTAAAGAAGAAAAGAGGTCAATGGTGGTGTGGCCGTTGCGCTAATCAGGTCAAGTATGTTTTGCCTAGTGGAAAAAAGTATTGTCGGGTTTGTTTGGTCTTTGGAAGGGTGACTGAAGGAGAGCCTATCTATTATTTTAAGCAAGATGTTTTTCCAAAAAACGATTATCTGATTTGGAAAGGCCAACTGACACCTTATCAAAAAGAAGTATCAGACGTTCTTTTAAAAGCAGTGGATCAAAAAGAAGCGATTTTAGTTCATGCTGTCACAGGTGCAGGTAAAACAGAAATGATTTATCAGACCTTAAATCAAGAGTTAAAAAAGGGGCATGCCATTGCCTTAGTTAGCCCCAGGCGTGATGTTTGTGTTGAGTTATATAAACGGTTGAGTAAGGATTTTTCCTGTCCTATTTCTCTTTTACATGGTGAGAGCGAGCGCTATGTTAGAAGTCCTTTGGTTATTGCGACGACTCACCAACTTTTGAAATTTTATCGAGCCTTTGACCTAATCATTATAGATGAAGTGGATGCCTTTCCTTTTGTCGATAATAAAATGCTCTATCATGCCGTGGACAGTAGTTTGAAAAAAGAAGGAGTGAAAGTCTTTTTGACTGCTACTTCAACAGATGAACTAGATAAACAAGTGAGAAAAAAAGTTATCAAAAAGGTGGATTTAGCAAGACGATTTCATAGTCATCCCTTAGTGGTTCCTAAAACCGTTTGGCTAGGAGATTGGAAGAAGTTGAGACAAAAGCAAAGACTTTCTAAAAAATGGCGTTATTATTTTGAACGACAAAGAAAAACAGGTTACCCTCTCTTAATTTTTTATCCTAATATTGAAGAGGGGAGTCATTTTGTCAAGCTCTTATCACAGCTCTATCCCGAAGAAGCCATAGGTTTTGTTTCTAGTCAAACACTAACACGCTCAGAGCAAGTTGAAGCATTTAGAACAGGGAAGTTGAATGTCCTAGTTGCCACAACGATTTTAGAACGGGGAGTGACCTTTCCATGTGTTGATGTTTTTGTACTAGAGGCAAATCATCGTTTATTTCAATCGTCTTCTTTGGTTCAGATTTCAGGAAGAGTAGGACGGGCGAGTGAGCGCCCTTATGGAGAATTGCTCTTTTTTCATGATGGTATCAGCCGAGCAATGAAAAAAGCGATTCATGAGATTAAAGTGATGAATAAAAAAGGTGGGTTTTGATGGTTTGCTTACTATGTCATCAAGAAATTCCTTATCAAATAGGTTTTCTAGATATTTTTCTGTTACGCTCAGAAAGCAACAAAAGTTGTCAAGAGTGTAAAAATCAATTTCAAAGAATTACTGGCAAGCATTGTCTAAGATGTTTTCGAGCTCACCAAGACTCAGTTTGTCAAGATTGCTTAATGTGGGAAAAGAAGGGAGAGCTAGTCGCACATGAAGCACTCTATGTCTATGATAAACAAATGAAAGAGTATTTTAGCCGCTTTAAATTTCAAGGTGATTACCATCTTGCTGCTGTTTTTTCAAGGGAGTTAAAGCAAGTTTTAAAGAAATACAAAGACTACACTATTGTACCAGTTCCTGTGAGTGAGGAGCGCTATCAAGAGAGGGGATTTAATCAGGTAACAGCTCTTTTAGAGTTTGCAGGATTACCCTATCAAAACTTGGTGTTAAAAAAGGACTCCAAAAAGCAATCGAGTAAAACAAAACAAGAGCGTTTAGCTGGTCAGCAGATATTTAGATTAAGAAAAAATCAAGCTTTACCCAGTAAAATACTTATTGTAGATGATATTTATACAACAGGAAGCACAATCGCTCTAATGAAAACGCTCTTTACTGAAAAAAATGTGAAAAAAATCAAAAGTTTTTCTCTTTCAAGATAAAAAACGCTTGCAATTTTTCGTGAAAGCGTTATAATAAGAGTGTAAAGAAAGTGCTAAAGCACAAGAAAGAGGTATCTTATGATTAAATATAGTATTCGTGGTGAAAACATTGAAGTAACAGATGCTATCCGCAGCTATGTTGAATCTAAGCTTAGCAAAGTCGAGAAATATTTCCATGCTGATCAAGAGTTGGATGCGCGCGTGAACTTGAAAGTTTATCGTGAAAAAACTGCAAAAGTGGAAGTAACTATTTTACTTGATTCACTCACACTTCGTGCAGAGGATGTTTCTCAAGATATGTATGGCTCAGTTGACCTCGTTGTTGACAAGATTGAACGTCAAATTCGTAAGAATAAAACAAAAATTGCTAAAAAGCATCGTGAGAAAGTATCCGCTGGACAAGTCTTCACAACAGAGTTTGAAGCTGAGGTTGTTGAAGAGGAAACAGGACTTCAAGTCGTTCGGACAAAACATGTCAATTTAAAACCAATGGATGTTGAAGAAGCCCTTCTTCAAATGGATTTATTAGGACACGATTTCTTCATCTACACTGATGCTGAAGACAACGCAACTAAGGTTCTCTATCGTCGTGAGGATGGCGAGTTAGGTTTAATTGAAGCAAAATAAGAAATATTTGAGATTTCATAAACTGATTTGATTGTTAGATTGATTTTCTAATAATCAAATCAGTTTTTTTCTTTTTAAATTTTTAGGATAGCTGATGATATTGAAAAAGGCGAATAAAAATTATATAATAAAGGAAATTTTATTGTCAAAATAAAGGAGAAAAAGATGAAAAAGACAGATTGGTTGGAATATTTTGAGGCTATCAATGGAAGAGCAGCAACTGATGTGGAAATTGCACAAGCTCTAGCTAATGGAGATTTTCAAGAGGAAGCCCCTTTAGTAGAAACAGTGACGTCACCTATTTATGATGTTGCTGAAGAGCCAATTCCATCTTCTAACACTGTGCAGCCAAATCAACAAGTATATGCTAGTTCTCAGCAGGTTCCGACTCAAGAAGCTATGAATGCTCAAGTAGGAAAACCCTCTCCTGTGTTAAACCCTGAATTTCAACAGCAAACTAAAAAAACAGCAGGTGATTTTTGGAAATGGTTACTTTCGGCTTGGAAATCGCCAACATCAGAAGTTGAGACCAATGCTTATAATGGATGGATAGCACTTGGATTTCTAACCTTATTTTATACTTTAACCATTTTTATTGTGGCTAGAAAAATAGGAGGTACAGGTGCAAGTCTTCAAAATAACCTCAGCTCCTTATTTAATCAAGCACAGACAGCATCAAATCCGGTAGGTTTTTCTGCTTTTATCGCGATTTTTGTAGCTTCAGGTTTGTATATTTTCTCTGTTGTCTTTTCAGGCTTTGTAGCGAAGCGTTTAGTGTATCGTGATGCAGAATTTACGTTTGCTAAAAGTATTGAATGGTATGGTCGTCTTTTTTCAATTAACATTCTATTGATGGGATTAGCAAGCTTGTTTACTCTTATTGGTGTTTATAGTTTGTCTAGTTTGTTGGTGATTGCTAGCATTGTTTTATTTGGCATAGCAAGTGTCTTTGCTTTAGCACATTCACGAGATGTTTCTGAAATGGACATGTTTTATAAATATATTCTAGCTATTTTGGTCAATGCTGTGGTGATGTTCATTTTTGGTTTAATTGCTTCAACCATCGCTGCTGAATACGTGGCAAATCTTTTTTCTAATCTTATTAGTTTTTATTAAACGGTAAGTCAATATGAGCGATAAAGATAAATGGTTATCAGCCTTTCGTGAGGCTCATGGGAGAGATCCTTATTTTCCAGAATTTGAACAGGCGAAGAAAAAGGGCTTCTCGCTTGAGGAATTATCTCATCAAACTGTATCTGTACAGAAAGCACAAATGGAATGGTTGGATGCTTTTGAAAAGTACGTTGGGCGTAAGCCGTCTATAGAAGAATTTCAAATAGCGAAAGCGAATCAATTTCAATTAACAACCATCACACCATTTTTATCTCAACCATCAAAGAAAAGAAAACTGACCACTTTTCAGTGGGGCATTCTGACTACGCTGATGATATTTAGTGTCCTTTTCTTATCAGTTTTTTTATTAGGAAGTCAGTATTATTCTAGAAAAGCTGTGGCAGAGCGCTATTTGAAAGTGGCTGGTCACGATTTTGAGGCCTCTCTTCAGTATGAGGTATGGAGTGACACTAAAAAACCTATAAAAACTTCTGATTTACGTTATCATCGTGCCTCCTCGACAGTACCCCATCAACAAAAAGACCTTTTATCTGGGGATACTATGGTGAAGGCTGGTCGAAAATATTTGATTTTTCCAGATTGGAAAGTCGCTGTCACACCAGTTGATATTGAAGTGACATCAAATACCAAAAATCTAGAAGTTTTGATCAATGATAAGGCGTTCTCTAAAACAACTTCCTCTGAATTTCGTAAGATTTTGAAACATCAATATCCTGGAGAGTACAGTGTTTCAGCTAAGGGAGAAATTGATCATCAAAAGATTAACCTAAAAAATAGTAAGATTGTGGATCAAAATACCATCTTCTCGTTGGACCTTTTGAAAAAAAGCTTTACAGTAACTAGTAATCTAAAAGATGGTGATCTTTATTTAGAAGATAAAAAAATTGGTCAATTAACAAATGGTGAATATAAATCTAACCAATTATTGATGACCAATGATCAGCAACTGTATGTGACCAAACAACTTGGTCAGGATGTCCAAAAAACACAAGCAATAACAGCATCAGATATTAGTGATGGTAGTATTGTTTCACTAAAAGCAGAAGGGGTATTAGATGATCTTTCTGCTAAAAAGGTAATCGAATTAGCCTACTCTAAAATGGAGAGTTATGCAGATACGTTTATTGTTCCAAATGGTCTAGAGGCTGTTTTTGAGAATACGACTGAAAACTCATTTTATAGAGATGTTAAAGAAGTGATTGATGTTAATATGAAAAAGGCACAAAATAGAGCGGCAGATAGCATCAATTTTACCAATATCAAGATTACAGATGTCAAAGCACTTGGAAAGTATAGTTACCAAGTTGACTTCACAGTAACCTATGATTTTTATTATACTTATACTAGTCAACACAGGAATTCGGGCAGTCTAATCCAAGAGTTTTCTTGGTCTAGTATTGTTAACTATGTTGGAGATGGTAGTGTTGATATGGATAGTTCAGATTATTATACGCAATTTTTAATTAGCGGCTCAAATGGTGCTAGCCAACAATTATCCTCAACTAGTACGTTACGATAAATAATCAATTGAGAGATGGGGAAACCTAGCTCTCTTTTTACTAAATAATGTGTGATTAAAAAGGAGATCAGAATATGAAAAGAGCAGTAGGAATTGATTTAGGAACAACAAATTCTTCTATGGCTATCATCGATAATGGCCAACCAAGAATTATCCCTATGGGAGCTCAAGACGATAAGGTCTTGAAATCGGCTTTATATTTTACTCAGATAGCTGGAAAAGACAGAGTTTTTACAGGTAGTGATGCTATTCATCGTGGCACTGAGGTGGGACGTGTAGAGTATTTTAAGCAGGATTTCAAGCGTGATATTGCTAAAAATATAGAAAGTGAGACACCAGATAAAACACGGTTAAATTCTACTATTTTATCTGCTCTTTTACTCCATGAGTTTAAAAAGAGACTAGATGTGTTTTCACAAGAGCTCAATTTAGAAGAGCCAATCACAGATGCCGTTATTACCGTACCAGCTTATTTTACATCAGATCAACGTGCGGCGACGAAATTAGCAGGGCGCTTGGCGAACTTTAATGTTTTGAGAATCATCAATGAGCCAACTGCTGCAGCTATTGCTTATGTGGCTCAACATAACATTTCAGGAAAGGTCCTTGTTTATGATTTAGGAGGAGGTACCTTTGATGTGACGATTATGGATGTTTCTGATCAACGCTATGATATTTTGGCAACAGATGGTAATCACCGTTTAGGTGGATTGAATTTTGATCAAGAGTTGGTCAAGTTTATCAGTGCCGAATTAGAAAAGCAAGGTTTGAACATGACAAGGTTGTCGGATCAAGAAAGAATGCAATTACGTTATCAAGCTGAAAAAATGAAAATACAACTGTCTGTTAATTCATCAGTTTTTTATGAAAAAGTGACTGCAGAAGGTTCGTATGGTGTAGAGGTTACACGTGATGACTTTAAGCAGATAACATCAAAGTTGTTGAAAGATACTCAGATTAAGACTGAGGATGCCTTGATGCACGCGGGTCTTATTTGGTCTGAAATTGATCATGTTCTATTGGTCGGTGGTTCAACACGGATGCCTGTGGTTCGTGAAATGATTGAAAAAATTAGCGGTCAGAAACCCCGATATGACTTAAATCCTGATACTATAGTGTCCGAAGGAGCAAGTATTATCGCTGACTTAATGGTGAACCATCATGTTAGCTTTAACGATGACGATGAGGAGGAAGAGTATCATATCAGAGATGTTACCTCACATGGATTGGGAATCCTCTTTAAAAAGATGGATCATCAAGTATTCGACTTTGTTGGTGATTATTATAATAGTGTCATTGTTGATAAGAATACACAAATTCCACATACAAAGGAAAAAGAATTTTTTGCAGTTGCTGATGGTCAACAGCAGTTTAAAATTCGTGTAACAGAAGGAAACTATACCAATCCTATGAGTGTTCGATTTTTAGGAGATTTGGAAGCAAGGTTAGATCAGCCACGTTTAAAGGGTCAAGCATTAGGAAAGGTTGTTTTTCATTTCGATGATGAGCAGATTATTCATATTACTATTTATGACAGTTTGACACAAAAAGAGTTGCTATCTGTGACAGCAGATGCTGATTTAAAAAGAGAAAAAGTGGAAAAAATTGAGGAAGATACACAACTTCGCTTGATTTTTGAGAAATTTATATCATGATTGATTTTTATACTTGTTATGACTTAGATAGGAAACAAAATTTACCCTTTGTGGATGAATTGGGCTATAAATTTAGTTATGAGGATTCGGCTGCTACGATTTATAATTTTTATAGTCGGAAACAAGAGGAATTAGCTCAGCGACAACATTCTATTAATAATCAAAATAGTTTAGATCATATAAAAGCACAAGAGATGATCGATTTTATAGAAAAAGCTAAAACTTTTTTTATCAATGATGAAACCAAGATTCAATATGATCAAGCCATTAAAGAAGCTTATTTGTCCAGCGTTTCTCAAAATTCCTCTCTGACTCCAACAAAAGCACCTCAGACATCATATCTTATTAAAAATGTTTTGATTTCCATGACAGGTCTGATTGTCTTGCTAGTGGGTTTACTCTACTTGGGGTTAAGTCCTAGTTTGATTGTGATCCTAGCTTTGGTATTTTTCTTGTTATTTGTGTTAATTTAGGAGAGTTATGAGAGAACGTATTTTAGAATTTAAGCATATTTGTTTTAAGTATAAAGGCAGTAAAGAATTATTATTTAATCAATTAGATTTCTCAGTTAAAACGGGAGAATTAGTTGGAATACTGGGAGCCTCAGGCAGTGGAAAAACGACTCTCACAGAAATTCTTCTTCAGAGACATCAGCCAACTTGTTCAGATTTTCAGATACTAGAAAATGGTCAACTTTTAAGTGGAAACGCTAAATACTGGAGTTATGTGCCGCAAGCTAACTTACTTAGGACTTATCTGAAAGTTTCAGAAACTTTTGATTATTACAGTCGTATCCATCTTTCACATGTAGATCCGAAAGAACGAAAAGATAGAATAAATAAAACGATGTCAGATTTAGGTTTGAGTGAATTTTCTGATAAAAAAATTTCAGAGTTGAGTGGTGGTCAAAAAAGGCGAGTTAGTATTGGTGTAGAGTTACTCAGCGAACGTCCTTATTTTATTTTAGATGAACCCTCCAGTGGTTTAGATGCTTTAAGTGATCGCAATTTATTAAGAACTTTAAAAATTTTGGCAAAAACTAGAGAAAAATCTATTATTGTCATCACACATAATACAGAAAATTTAAGTATTTTTGATCGGATTATCTTTCTTTCTAAGGGATTGCCTAAGTTTGTTGGAAGCTATCAAGATCTCTTGATGGAATTTAAGACAACGGATGCTTATGCGATTGAAAAATATTTAGATTTGAATATCGCAGATTTATATCAAGAACTAGATAGTTCAGGGCGTATTTATAAAATATAGGAGGGGCAATGTCTGGATTGTTATTACAGTGGTACAAATTTAAAAACAGTTACCAAGATTTTCTTAAAGTGATTATTGGGATAGTGGCTTTTGAATCTTTAATTTTATTTATTCAAGAAAAAGATTTTTTAACCTATTTTGAGGGAAGTCGCATGACGACCTTTCTATTACTTTTTTCATCTAGTTTATTGATTTTAGTTCAGACTAGCATAACGGTCAGTAAAGAGAGGGCGATTTTAGATAGAGATTTTTTCTCAGGCTTGGATCGAATAAAATTTTCTTTGGCGACTATATTTTTTCATAGCTTATTAGCGATTGTTGAAAGTTTAGTCTTTGTGTTATTTTATCTCGTTCTTTTAAAATGGTTTGATTTTGATTATCCAAATAAAGGACAGCTGTTATCTCATTTTGGTATTGAAATACTGTTGACCACTATCTTGGTGTTTCTATCTGCTCACTATTTAGGATTGATTATTTCTGCTATCAGTGGAAAAAGTGAAATTACTTCTGTTATTCTGGCAGTTATTGTAGGAATTTCTCAATTTTCTTTAGCTGGTACAATTTTGCAGTTGCCAAAGTCAATAAAGGGAATAGAGCAGATGATGTTTTTGGGCTATGGTCATCGTTTATTTGCAATGAGCCATGATCTTTATCATTTGCCATCTAGTATGCAAAAATTTGGCATTCCTATCCCCAAAGAACAATTACAGTGGTTTAAGGTGCAATCAAGTACAATAGAGGATTATTGGATAATTTTGTTAATTCATGCTATCATATATGCAGGAGTATTTGTTTTACTAATGAGGTTTAAAAAGAAATAGGAGACGATAATGACTGGACAAGAATGGACAAAGGAATTTCAGATTGTTTATGGTAGAGATCCCCAACCACAAGAGTTTATAAATGCCAAAAACCTTGGTTTTCCAAGCCCTATTAGTGCTAAAGGAGATGTCCATCCTGGAACAAGCTCTGAAGTTTTGCCACAATCAACAACAATACAGTTAAACCAAACATGGATGTTAGTGCTCAAAGTAGCTATTGTCTTTTTGGTAGCTGTTTTTGGTTTTATTGTAGGTTACTTATTTGCTTAGGAGGATAAGTATGAAAAATAAAAAGTATTTAGGGTTATTAGTTGCTGTATTTTTAGTCTCGGGAGCATTTGGTAAGTATACGCAAAGCACTTCATTAACAAGCGCAGATGTGGTATATAGCACCACTGTCAAAGATAAGAAGACAGGTAAGAAAGTCACTTATCAAGTTCAACGGATGAAAAATAATCAAGGCTATAAAATTACTAATACGACAACAGGTGAAAGCTATACCAGTAAAGTTGACACAGGATCAAATAAGGCCGTTCAATTTAAGATTCCTGATCAAGATATTTCTTTACGCCTACAGAGGTCTGTGTACCCTTGGCAGTATGCAGAATTGACTCTAGTAGAATCTACAACTTATGAGCAAGTCGAAAATACCTCTATTGTTCAAAATGTAACGGTTAATCAGACAGCGTCTTCTAGTAGCTCGTCACAAGATGCTTCTACAGAGCAAAAAGATACCAGTCAAACGTCTAGTTCTTCCTCTAGTGCGTCTCAGTCAGAAAGTACAACGTCCTCATCTAACAAATCTAGCACATCTGCCAAAGCTAGTACCAAGGATAGTTCAGATTCAAAAACTGAAACAGAGTCTAAAGTTCCGTCTTTAAGTGATGAAGAAGTTGATAAAATTACGAAACACTTTGGGAAATGGTTATACAGTAGCAAGTATGGACAAGATGCCATTACGGTTCGTTCTCATCTAGCTCCTGATCATGGTGCAGGCTCTCCAACAGTTTTAAGTGTTAAGACAGTCGATGGTCCATTGTTAACAACGATTGGGTGGTATCCTGGTGGTCATTTAGCTGATGCACAGAAGCTTGGGGGAGAAAATCTTATTGAGAAAAAAGATCAATTCGACCTCACTGTGCTTGGTAATGATCTTGCTAGTAATCAGGCAGAAGATTATACTAAAAATGCAGTGGCGTTTAACATCTATACTTTGATTGAAAAAAAACATGCCTATTATGCGGATAAAAATGAAGAATTTACGCACATTATTGCGAACACGGTTCCTAAAGAACAGCAAATTGGCGCGATGGATTATGGACGCTACTATGTTGCTGATAAATTAACCAATAAAGATGTTCCAACTTACAGCATTATTTTAGGGTCAAATGGTGTCGTTTATTTCCATACCAATAAAGACAGTGATGATGTTTATCAAAAAGCTCCAGATGACATGCAGAAAGAATATGCACGTTTACTTAAAGAATACCAAAAACTCACCTCTTTAGATAATGTTATCGAAGAACAAAAAGAGAGCACCAGTTCTTCCAGTTCCTCAACTGAGGTAAGTTCTTCTTCAAGTTCCTCAACGGATGCAAGCTCTTCTTCAAGTTCTTCAACGGATATAAGCTCTTCTTCCAGTTCCTCAACTGAGGTAAGTTCTTCTTCAAGTACATCATCTAGTCAGTCATCGATGACAGATAAATTATCATCATCAGAGATTTCTGAAATCAAGGAGCTTGCCTTAAATGCATCTGTCTTTGGAAAATATTATCTGATGAATTTTGGGCTTGATGATCCTATCTATGCTTATTCAGATAGTGAGATGTTAGGGATTTACAAACAAGATTTGCCAAAAATTATTGATTATTATAATACTTATGATAGCGGTACCTATAATGAAGAAGATGTATTAGGGGAGCTATCAAATCTAGAAAATATTGAGAAAAATTATACTGATTTATCACTTGATGAATTAAAAGCACTAGCTAAAGAGAAATCATCAGCCCACTATCTCTTATTTAAGGGGGACAATACCTTAGTTTATATCATGAGAGCTCCTATGGGGATGGAGGCTCCTTCTCTAGTTGTATCAGAACCAACAGACTGGCATCAAGAAGGTGATGATATCAAGGTTCCTGTGTTATCAAGTACAACAAAAGAAACTTATAAAACTGTTTCAATAAAAGCCAATGACAAATCTTATACAGGTGGGCAAAATAAAACAAACTATTATGTTAGTCAAGTCAATTGATAGCGCTAAGAAAATGGAATTAAATGTAAAAAGGTCTGGCAAATTTTGATCCAGACCTTTTTTACAATGGTATAATCTTATATAGAGAGGTAGGAAAAATGGGTAAGAAGTTTTATACGGTACTATTGTTTAGTTGTTTTATTTCGTTTGTATGTGTTGGTAAGTTATTTCAATTGAAGGCTTTGAAGCAACCAGGAGTAGCTTATGTGACTCAAGCGAGGAACCTAAAAACAAATGAAGTTGAAAGCTTCCAAGTGCGATATATTGTTGAAGACAGCACTTATCAAATTAGTAATCTGAGTACCGGTGAGGTTCATGAGACATCTAAGAAAGCTACAGTTAAAACAAGTCTCCGACTTCCTTTACCAAATAATCAAGGTTCATTATTATTAAGAAAATCCCTCCCTTGGTCTAGTGTTACTCTAACGATGGTAAGTAGTGGTTTATATCTACCTGTACCATATTCTAGTAAAATCGTAAAAGGGGCTGATATTAAGGATGTTAGCCAAGATATTGAAGAGGACGCAACCTTGAAAAGTGTCAGTCTTAGTAGTAATGATATCAATAATATCACACGACGTTTTGGGCAATGGCTCAAGGAGAGTAGTTATGGAAAAGATGCCATGGTTGTTAACGGTGGTTTTAACGATATTAGCTATGACAAGAATTTCCAAAGTGGTCACGTCTATATGATAACAGCAGAAACTTCTGATGCTTCTATCTTCACGAGAATTAGTGGATTGTATGACGATGGAGATATTAGTCAAAAGCAAGACAGTGTTGTTTTTTATGATCAAACAGGTCAAACCGTCAGCCAATCAGAATTTATTCGTTTAAAAGATAACTATGCTGTATCATTGTTAGGTGTCGATCTATCAAGTAATAAAATAAGTGATTTAAATTCAAGAAGTGTATTTCGTTTGTATCACCTTCCTTCTGGTCAAAGTAATCTTATTGATCTAAAAACTGAGAAGGAAGCAGTTATTAGTGAACTTGTTCCTGTCGAGGAGCGTTACAATAAAACAAATTATAGTGGCTATGGTTATTTATACGATAGTGTTATAGATATGAGTAAACCAAGCTACCAAATTTTATTAACAACTAATGGGAAGGTTTACATAAACAGTCATTATTCTCCGAAAAGCTCAGAAGAGTCTTACGACGAAGCACCTTCTGATATGCAAGAAAAATATCAGAAGTTGTTAGAGGAATATTCCAAATATTGATAACAAACAGAAGTGAAATGTTATCTATTAAAAGGAGATGTTGTGTGGCAAAGTGAATCGTGTTATTCTGAGTCAATGTGTCATCTAAAAAATTAGCTTTTAGTTCGTTTGAGTAAGCTAATAGACAGTAGTAAAATATAAGGGAGATTGAGTGTTGAACACTTTTTTGAAAAAAATAAAAAAAACACAAAAAAGTGTTGACACTTAATTAATAAGGTGATATACTATAATAGTTGTCGCGAGAGAGCAACAAAGACCTTTGAAAACTGAACAAGACGAACCAAACGTGCAGGGTTACGAAAGTAACCTGTCAAGAAACAATAAGTCAGCGATGACAAGAAGAGCGTGAGCTCAAACTTTTTTAATGAGAGTTTGA
>NZ_JBRUDG010000037.1:0-18721 GCF_053203725.1 Streptococcus porcorum
TATAGATCAGGTCTTTCACGATTCTTGGGATTCAACCAAAGTCTGTATCCTTCATTCTGACCAAGGTTTTCAATATACCAATCAACAGTATCTCCGAAAATTAGATCAATACGGTGTGACCATTTCTTATTCTGGCAAGGGAAATTGTTATGATAATGCGGCATGTGAGAATTTCTTTTCCCACTTGAAGAGTGAATCCTTGAGACTATTTTCGCCTGAGGATAGGGAAGCCCTCATCCAACAAATCAGGGAATACATCGACTGGTATAATTGCCACAGACCACAAGAAAAATTAAAAGGTATGACTCCCTTAGAATTTAGGGAAGCATACCTTCTAAACTTTTTTAACTGTCCATTTTATCTAGGGCTTGACAATCCAAACTCTTTTATTTTTTTATTAGCTTCCTGATACTTCGGCAGCGTGATCATCTATTGAAAGAACTTCGTGGAAGACACGTTGTGTCAATTCAGTTTTTTGTTCTTTTGTAAGGTATTTAGTGTTAACACAGTATCCAGAGATACGTACGATAACATCTTCACCAGCCATGATTTTTTCGTAAACATCGTTTAAGTCCATAACGTTTAGGTTAACGTGCTGACCACCATTTTCAAAGTAGCCATCAAGAATAGTGACTAAGTTATCAACTTGTTCATCGAATGTTTTACCAAGAGCACGTGGAGAAACTTGTGTTGTCAATGAAATACCATCATTGGCATGAGCAAATTCAAGTTTAGACAAGGAGTTCAAGTTTTGTAACCAACCACCGCGAGATTTAGAAGTTGGGTTAGCACCTGGTGGGAAGAATTCTACTTTAGAAGTGTTAACAGAGCCATCTTCATTAAGGAAGACACCACGGTGAACTGGTGAGTTAGCTGTTTGTTTAGAGTAAGCAACGTTTGATGTAATAGTCAAGATAGACACAGTTGCTTCAGCATTTTTGTAAAGTTTGTGTTTGTTCAAACGAGTGAAGAAAGCTTCCATGAGCCATTTCGCAATGTCATCTACACGATCGTCGTCTTCACCATAACGTGGGAAGTCGCCAGTTACTTCGTAATCGTAGATGAAGCCATCTTCGTCACGGATTGGTTTCACTTGTGCGTACTTGATTGCTGATAAAGAGTCAACAGTATTTGCAAATCCACAGATACCGAATCCCATGTTAGCGCGTAGGTGAGTTGGCAAGAAGGCCATTTGAACAGCTTCATAGTTGTACTTATCTGTCATGTAGTGGATGATGTTCATAGCATCTACATAGGTATCTGTCAACCAGTCAAGGGCTTTTTCAAAGTTTGCAATGACTTGGTCATAATCGAAGATTTCAGAAGTATTTGGCTCAACTCCGTCAAATACTTTGTAGTCTTTGTGGACATCATCGTAACCGTTGTTCCAGCTTGAAAGAAGAGCTTTCAAAACGTTGACACGCGCACCGAAGTATTGGATATTGTGGCGTTTTTCTTCGCTTTCTGGGTCAAGTGGTGACACACAGCAAGAGATACATGACATTTCACCATAGCCATCTTTAGCCATAGTTGTTACCCCTTCATATTGGATAGAAGAGTGTTTGTGGCTCATTGCCATACAGTAACGACGGAATGAATATGGTAATTGGTCAGACCAAAGAACTGTCAAGTTTGGCTCTGGAGAGTTGCCGATGTTGTCAAGAGTGTTCAAGAAACGGTAGTCCATTTTTGTAACACGGTGACGACCATCGTTACCCATACCTGCCATAGATGTTGTCAAGAAAGTAGGGTCACCAGAGTAGATTTCATCAAAAGCTTTTGTACGAGCAAATTTCACTGTACGAAGTTTCAATACGAAGTCATCAACAAATTCTTGGATTTCAGATTCAGTAAATGTACCGCGAGCCAAGTCACGTTCAGCATAGATGTCAAGAACAATTGGAACACGACCGAGAGAAGTTGCAGCACCATTAATGACACGAGCTACAGCCATGAAAGCAATGTTTGTCCATTGGATAGCTTCCTTGGTGTTCATAGCTGGTTTACGCACATCAACGCCATAGTTATCACCAAGTTGAACCACTTGTTGAAGAGCTTGATACTGCATATTGATTTCTTCACGAAGACGGATAGTTTCTTCATCAATTTCAGTGATAGCATTCCAATCATTTACTTTTTCTTGCATCAAGTAGTCTGCACCATAAAGGGCAAGACGGGCATACATCCCAATGATACGGCCGCGTGAGTAAGCATCTGGAAGACCAGAAACGTGGTGAGAGTGACGCGCACGGCGGATATCAGCAGTGTAGGCACGGAAGATACCGTCATTAACTGTTGTAGCGTGTTTTGTATAAATTTCATGAAGAACAGGATCAGGCTCGTATCCGTTTTCGATGAGTGTTGTCTCAGCCATACGAATACCGCCTTTTGGCATGAAGTTTAATTTGAACAACTCATCATTTTGGATCCCAAAAATCAATTCATTATCTTTATCAATGAACCCTGCTGGAATATCAGCAATAGATGTTGCACGATCGACATCCATAGGGAAACGAGTTGCTTCGTAGCCTGCTTTTGTTTCTTCAATAATTTTTTTAATGTGAAGAGAACGCTCAGTTGGTCCAGCAAGGAAACTTTCATCACCATCATACGGTGTGTAGTTTGCTTGTACAAAACGTGTTACACTAGCTTTGTCACGCCAATCGGTTCCTTTAAAACCTTCCCAAGCTTTTTCAAAAACATCAGTGTTTGTTTTTACAGTTGCCATAGTAAGACTCTCCTTCAATACTTAAAAACACAATCTGTGTTATACTTACTTATATATAATATCATACAGTAAACGCTTTCACAACTAAAAAAGTGATTTTAAAGAAAATCTTTTATAATACAGATTCTTAAAAATAGCTAACTGTATTATATTTTCTCTAATTTGTAGGGATAATTCAGATAATAGAGAGTGGTAATTTTGCGATGTTAATTTTTCCTCTAATCAATGATACCTCACGAAAAATTATTCACATTGATATGGATGCTTTTTTCGCCTCTGTTGAAGAGCGAGATAATCCTGTTTTGAAGGGGAAACCTCTGGTCATTGGTGCAGATCCCCGTTTAACAGGTGGAAGAGGGGTTGTCTCAACAGCTAACTATGAAGCTAGAAAATTTGGGATTCATTCAGCCATGTCTTCAAAAGAAGCTTATGAACGTTGTCCACAAGCTATTTTTGTTTCTGGAAATTATGAAAAATATCAGACAGTGGGGCAACAGGTCAGGGAGATTTTTTATCGCTACACAGACTTAGTAGAGCCTATGTCCATTGATGAGGCCTATCTAGATGTGACAGAAAATAAGCTAGGCTTAAGCTCAGCGGTAAAGGTTGCTATGTTAATCCAACATGATATTTGGAATGAATTACATCTCACAGCATCTGCAGGTGTTTCCTACAATAAATTTTTGGCAAAAATTGCTTCGGACATGGAAAAGCCGCATGGCTTGACGGTGATTTTACCAGAAGATGCTGTCAGTGTTTTATCATCGCTACCTGTTGAAAAATTTCACGGTGTTGGGAAGAAAACGGTGGAACGCCTGCATGAGATGGAAGTTTTTACAGGAAAGGATTTGTTAGATGTGCCTGAAATGGTTTTGATTGATAAATTTGGTCGATTTGGCTATGATTTGTATCGTAAAGCAAGAGGTATTTCAAATAGTCCAGTAAAAGCCAACCGCGTTCGTAAGTCCATCGGTAAGGAGCGAACTTATCGTAAACTGCTCTATCGTGATGAGGATGTGCTAAAAGAGCTGATTAGCCTTTGTCAACGAGTAGCAGCTAGTTTAGAAAGAAATGAGAAAAAAGGACGAACCATTGTGTTGAAGCTTCGTTATGGTGACTTTTCAACCTTGACAAAGCGGCATAGTTTGGATGAATACACTGATCAATCAGAAGTAATTGAAAGAGAAGTTCGTCAATTATTTGAAGAGGTAGGGCAGGCTGAAAAAGGCATTCGCTTGTTAGGGGTAACAGTCACTAATTTTCAGACTTGAGTTCTGATAGGGTCTGTGTTAGACTGAAAAAAAGGAGAAAAGATGCAAATTTCGAGTAGATTTACCATAGCCAGTCATATTTTGGTCTTACTGGCCTTGGAGGGAGAAAAGGAAAAACAGACCAGTACCAGCATTGCTGGCAGTGTGGGTGTCAATCCTGTCATTATCCGAAATATTTTAGCTCAGCTCAAAGCGGCAGGTCTGGTTCAGGTGGCGCGTGGGGTCGGAGGTGCCCGCTTGGCAAAGGCTCCAGACCAGATGACTCTCTTACAGGTCTATCAGGCTGTAGAGTTGTTTGGCGAAAAGGGACAACTCTTCGGCTTTCATGAGCAGCCCAATCCAAACTGTCAGGTAGGTCGTAATATTCATCCTTTACTGGATCATCGTCTAGAGAATGCCCAGTCGGCTCTGGAAAGAGAGTTGGGAAGGACGACCATTGCTGATTTATTGGCAGAATTGTAGCCATATTTTCAAGAAAAATCATCTTCGTGATGATTTTTTTAAATTTTCTTTGTTGTAACACCTGACATTACAACAAGGTAAGGTTATACTGTCATTGTAAATAAAAACATTACAACAAAATAAGTGAGGTATCAACATGAAATTAGCCATTATCGCAGCCAACGGTCAAGCAGGTCAAGCCATTGCAAAGGAAGCAGTAGAACGTGGTCATCAGGTGACGGCCATTGTCCGTTCTGAAAACAAGAGTGCAGCTCAAGATGTTCTTCAAAAAGATGCTTTTGATTTGACCAAGGAAGACTTGGCAGGATTTGATGTAGTAGTCAATGCCTTTGGTGCTTGGACGCCAGAAACCTTGCCAGGTCACAGTCGCCTAGCTGAGCATCTAGCAACCATCCTTGCAGATAGTCCAACTCGTCTCTTAGTAGTTGGTGGTGCAGGTAGCCTTTATCTAGATGAGAGCCAGACAGCTATGCTTAAGGATGCGCCAGATTTCCCTGCAGAATACCTACCAATTGCTGAGGCGATGGGAGCAGGTCTTGAGATTTATCGTCAGGCGACAGCCGTCAATTGGACCTACATCAGTCCAGCAGCCGATTTTGATGCGGAAGGTCCAAAGACAGGTACCTATACCCTTGCTGGAGAGTTTTTCCAAGTCAATGACGAAGGTGAAAGCTATATCAGTTATGCCGACTATGCGGTGGCTTTGGTTGATATTGCTGAAAAAGGTGGTTACAGCAAAGAACGTATTTCTGTATTTGCATAAAATTGAGTGAAAAGATAGTTCTATTATGGAATTATCTTTTTTATTTGCAGATAGGCTGTTGTGAGGAGTTTACTTGTATTATGTTTAAGGGAAAATTGAGCCAAGATGGGTGTTTTTAAGCCCTTATAAAGCTAAAAATTTAGGGATGATAATCTTAAAAAAGAACAAGCTCCATGAGCTTTGGCTCATGGAGCTTGTTTTAAATGATTGCTTTATGATTCAGCAATTGCTTTTTCGAGTTGATTGATTTTGTAAAGCACAAAAACATAGAGGGCAAGAAGGGCTAAGTTGATCCCAAGTCCTAGTAAAATTCCTGTACTAGCTTTTGCTAAAAAGAGGCTGAAGATATTAGTCAAACAAGTATAGAGTTGAAGAGCTGCCCCAAGATAGTAAGGGAGTTTAGAAGGCTGATTATTTTGGATGCGTTTGCGGTTTAACCAGGATAAAATAACAATGGTTGCCGTGATAGTGACACTGGCAACAACGCCTAAAATAGCTAGCGGAGTTAAGCTGGCGCGATAGACTGCTTCTTGATCAGGCACTTGTTTGATAAACTCTTCCAGGTTCATAGCAAGTGTGACAAGTCCTAAAACACCAAATAATCCAAAAATGAGAAAGATGATATTCAGAATGAGGACGGCAGTATTGCTACTAGCAAGACTTTGTTTTAACTTTTCTTTTGATAACATAGCATAACCTCCTAAAAATTAAGATAGATGACACCATCATTATAAAACTTTTTAATCAAAGTGTCTATATGCTACGAAGTTTTTTTAAAAAATTGCAGAATATCCTCATCCGTCAAGCCAATCATGGGGTCAATAGATAGAAAATTAGCTTCTGTCAGACGATACTGTTCGCTATCCTTATTTAGAGGAGCGTTTTGGTCTTGTTTAGTGTTTTTTTCTGAAAGTGGTTCTGTTCCTAGAAAACGTTCAACAAGGTAGGTGTGACGTTTGGCCCCTTCATTTTTGATAGCATAATCAAAAGCTGTGTATTCTCCTAATAGAATCAGTTTACTTTTGGAACGAGTGATGGCGGTATAAATCAGGTTTCTTTGGAGCATGCGACCACTAGATCGAGTAATGGGTAAGATAACCACTTGAAATTCACTCCCTTGTGACTTATGGATACTCATAGCATAAGCTAGAGTTATTTTTGCCCACTCATTACGAGGGTAAGTGACCTCAGCACCATCGAAATTAATGATGAGCTCATCTTGTTTGGACTCGGTATATTTTGCGGGA
Organism: Streptococcus porcorum; assembly: GCF_053203725.1. NCBI lineage: Bacteria > Bacillati > Bacillota > Bacilli > Lactobacillales > Streptococcaceae > Streptococcus > Streptococcus porcorum. Next base: position 6,472 of record NZ_JBRUDG010000037.1, read on the forward strand.
ATCAGATCGGTGATGTAGCCAATATCGCCATTAAAAACATTATTTTCAGCATCGTTAATAAGGTGTAAGACCTTATCTGCTTTCCTAAAGCTGATATCATTAAAAGAAAAGCTTAGCTGGTCATCAAGTGGGTTTAACAAATCTTGTAGGAGTTGGTTAAGTTTATCAATACCAGCATCGCCACGATACATAGGGGCTAAAATCTGGATTTCCTGTGGGTCAATGCCACTTTTAATGGCTGCAGCAACAATTTTAGTTACCATTTGAGGAATATGATTGGCCTGTGCTTCAAAATAGCTACGGTCTGCTTTTTTTTCAGTAAAATCAGGAGGAATGATTCCTTGTCGAATTTGGCTAGCTAAGGATACAATAGTAGAATCATCAGATTGTCTAAAGATTTTAGTGAGGGAGACTTGTGGTAGCTCTGCAATTTTTAAAAAATCAGCTAAAACTTGTCCAGGCCCAACAGAAGGTAGCTGATCTGCATCTCCAACAATAATGACTTGTGTGCGGCTGGAGATGGAGGTGAATAGTTTATAGGCCAACCAAGTATCCACCATCGAAAACTCATCAATGATGATAAGATCACAATCTAAGTAGTCCTCTAAGCCTTGGTAGTCTTCTTGATCTCCTGTTAACCCAAGGTGTCTATGGATGGTGGCACTAGGAAGCCCTGTTAACTCGTTCATCCGACGGCTAGCTCGCCCAGTAGGAGCTGCAAGGATGATGGGAAGATCATTTTTATGTAAATCAATTCCATGTAAGTCAGCATAAACTGAAATAATACCGTTAATAACTGTGGTTTTTCCAGTACCAGGACCGCCTGTTAGGATAAAAAATGGGTTGGTGATAGCTTGGTGGATAGCTTCTTTTTGGGTACTATCATACTGAATACCTAGATTTTTTTCAACTTTTTGGATGACCTGACTGATAGCTTCTTTTTTGAAGGTATGCTGATTATTTTGCTCAAGCAGACGTTTGATGTGTTTATGAATCCCTTTTTCAGAGTGGTAGAGGGTATTTTCGAAAATTTTAGTCCCTTCATTGGCAACTTTTTCTTCTACTAAAAGCTGGCTTAATTCGTTGGCAACAAGGCTAGGATCAAGTTCAATAGGTCTTGCCTTTTCAAGTAGAGTTAGACTGGCCTCTAATAAGTCTCGTGCCTCAACGTAAGTATCTCCTCGTTCAATAGATAGCTCGGTCAGGCTATGAACCAGTCCAGCACGAAAACGTTGGGGAGCATCGCTAGCAATTCCTAATTGTTCGGCCAATTGGTCTGCAATAGCAAAGCCAATCCCTTTAATATCTTCTACAAGTCGATAAGGTTCGTTATTGATAATGTCAAGCGTTTGTTCCTTGTAGGTTTCAAAAACTTGTAGGGCGAGTTTGTTTGATAGTCCTAATTCTGCTAATTTTGATAAGATCTGCTCAGCGCCATAATTTAGTCTTAATTTGGCAAGGAAGTTGTCGCGATTAGCTTTAGATAGTCCTGTGATGGTGGAGAGATGACTAGGATCTTCTAGGATAGCGTCAATAGGATGCTCACCATAAAGCTCCACGATGCGCTCAGCGGTTTTTTTACCGATTCCCTTAAATTGCTCGCTTGAAAAATACTTTACCAAGCCAGAAGCAGTGGGTCTTGCTTTTTCATAGCGACTGACCTTGAGTTGTTCGCCGTACTTTGGGTGTTGGACGAGCTCGCCCCAAAAGGTATAGTTCTCTCCTTCAATGACATCTGCAATGGTTCCTGTCACAATGATTTCAAAGTCAGAAAAATCAGCATCAGTTTCTTCGATGTCAAGTAGTAAAATTTTAAAGTAGTTACTGGCGTTTTCAAAAATAACGCGTTCAATAGTACCTGAGAAATAATATGCCATAATGTTTTCCTTATATTAAAAAAGTGGGACAATTCCCAAATGTTAAGAGGGTACTTGTCTCACTTTGTAGCAATGATCATTAGTCGATGCTTCCTAAATTGCTGATTGGCCAGACGGGCCAAATTCTAAATTTTGCTTCACCAATAATGGTATCTTTTGCAAAGGTCCCCACTGCTCTACTGTCCTTAGAAACGATGCGGTCATCCCCTAGGAGATAATATTGCCCTTCAGGAACAGTGACAGTGAAACTTGCTTGACCAGAGCTATCGGTGGTAAAGGCGCTAGAATTCTGTGCTAATTCTTGGAAGTAGCTATTATAACTATAAGTTGATTGGAGTTTATCTTTTTTATAAGCAGCTTGGTAGTCCTTAAGATAGCTTTCTTCAACAACCTTACCATTAACACTTAGAACGTCATTATTATAACTGATCGTATCTCCTGGCATTCCAATAACACGTTTGACAATGTTTTTATCACCTTCCTTGGCGACAACAATGTCAAAGCGCTCGATTTTAGCAGTTTTGATGACTAAGAGTCGTTGGCTATCAGCAAGAGTAGGATCCATAGAATGCCCATCGACTTTTACAGGGAACCAAATAAAAAGACGAGAAAGTGTGAACAGTGATAAGATGAGGATGAAACTTCCCCATTCTTTAAGAAAAGATTTAAAAGAGAATGTCATAAGGTTATTCCAATCGTTTTAGTGCTTTTTTTGTATTTGCAAAGTGCAGCTTTGCAAGATGAGAGAGAGTTTCTATGCCGTATTGTTTGATGATTTGGCTTGCTACCATATCAGATGCTTGTCCAGCACCACTAGGAAGAGTGAGATGAAGGTCTTGTCCCAATTGCTCAAGGTTTTCTAAAAATAAGTTTCTAGCAATGATCGAGCTTACTGCGACAGCAAGGAATTGATTTTCTGCTTTTTGGATCAAATCAATGGGCATAGAGACTTGGTGTTGCTCGTATTTTACATATTTAGCATAATTTTTAGCGGTTGTAAAAGCATCAACTACAATGCGTTTAGGCTCTACACCGTCTTTCATAAGGAGATAGATAGCTTGATTATGTAAAGCTACCTTAACAGACACAGCATTGTGCATTTTCCCTTCTCCAACAACTTGATTATATTTTTGTGGAGATAATAGCAAAGCACGATGAGCGATTTTTTCCTTTAAAACAGGCGCAAGTTGTCGAATTTTTTGATCTGTTAGTCCTTTGGAATCTCCAACCCCTAATTTTTTTAAAAAAGTGTGTTGGCTAGGCTCAACAAAGCTTGCCACAACAGCAATCCCACCAAAGTAACTACCGTTTCCAACCTCATCAGTTCCAATGAGGGGGACGTTTTGCTCTAATGAAAGTTTGGGACCAGGAGTTACTAATCCTAACGTTTCAGCTAGTTTTTCAGCTTGATTTCCTTGAATCACTAATTTTCCTGACTGATACAAAGTTACCATCTGCCCCTGTGCTTTTGCGGTGAAGACAGCAGAAGTGTGACGATTTGGTATAGCATAAGAGGAAAGTTTTTGTGTGAGTAAAGCAATTTCCTTTGCTTTTAATGTTAACGATACGGTACTCATGCTCTCTATTTTATCACAAAAGAAATCAAAAAAAATAAAAAAACATTCTAAAAAAACATTGCAATATCAAAAGTTGTTTGTTAAAATGTAATTGTCCTGGTTAAAAAAGATTGTTAGGATAATGAAAAAAGGAGAAAATATTATGAAAAAATTTTTCGTTTCACTTTCAGCAGCAGCTCTTCTTGCTGCAGTAGCGGTACCAGCCTTTGCTAATGATGGTTCAACATATGTTGATTATTTTGGTGGTGACAACTCTTCTGTAGTTACACCAGAGCAAGCAAATGCAGCAGCTAAAGCTCAATTTGAAGCAGAGGAAGCAGCAGCTAAAGCAGCAGCTGAAAAAGCAGCAGCTGAAAAAGCAGAACAAGATGCTCTTGATAAAGCAAACGCAACTGGTGAAGCTGGTGTTTGGGTTGAAGGAAACTTGACAGCTCCTTCTTCACAAGGTAAGTACGATGTTTACCTTCAAGGTAAACAACAAAATATTCCAGGTGAGCAAGGTTATTCACCTGCAACTGCTTCAACAACAGAAGAAAAAGATGCGACAGCGGCTTCAACAACTGCAGCGGCTTCAACAACAGAAGCTGGTGCTAAAGTTGCTGCAAAACCAGCGGCTAAATCCGTTGCAAAAGCTGATACAGCTCAAGGACAAAAAGCTCTTCCAAAAACAAGTGCGGTAAAATAATCTAAGCTTGTCTTTAGAAGAAAAGAGGGTTGCCTATTGGTAGGTAGCCCTTTTAGTGTATTGAGTGATTTTATAAAAAGGAGTAGAAATGAGAACAACAAGCTCATTAAAAAAACAATGGCTAGGTATTTTTCTTGCCATCATGATGGTGCTGACCTTGGTTGGCTGTGGAACAAAGACAAACCAGTCTTCTTCTAACACTTCTTCACAACAAACAAGGCAGCAGACACAACAAACAGGCTATACAGTTAGCTCAGAGGAAAAAGAATATTTAAATAATAAGTTTACTGGTTTAAAAGCAACTAATGCTGATACGATTGGTTATATTTATGCACCAGGGACACAACTGGATGAGCCGATTGTTCAAACTACAGATAATGAAACCTATCTTGACAAGACTTTTGAAGGTGCTAATGAACCTTTGATGGGAACTGTTTTCATGGATATGGATAATAACAAAAACTTTTCTGATAGTTTGACTTGGTTATTTGGTCATGCTAGAGGAAGTCAGGTTGCTGACCATCGCATGTTTAATGATGTTAATTATTATGACCAGCAATCTTATATGGATGAACATCCCTATGTGGTCATTGAAACACCAGAACGCAAATATTATTATGAGGTAGCTTTTTTAATTATTGTCCCTGAGACAACGGCTTTTTATAGAACTTCATTTGATAATACCGTACAATTTGAAGAACAGTTAAAAGAGGTCCGTGAAAAAGCTCATACTCAAAATAAAGAGGTTGAAATTAAGTCTTCTGACAAATATGTGGTCTTATCAACTTGTCGAGAAGATGATGTGACGATTAGGGCAAATCTTTATCTTCGCCAAATTCCAGATTCGGAATTAACTGCCTTTTTAAAAGAAAATGGAGAGAAACTCGTTTATACTCCGACCCGATAATGAGATTTTATCAAGGGATTATAGGCTAAATAGCAGAGCAGTTTGGGATAGTGATGTCTCAGACTGTTTTATTTTAGCTGATTTCCTATTTCAAGGTTGGTCAATTATAAAATTTACGATATAATAAAGGGTGCGAGGTATGAATCATGACAACTAAAAATAGATATAAATTTACATTTGGAGAAAAAAAACTGACTTTAACAACAGATAAAGATAACCTTTTTATGGAAGAAGTCGAGCGGGTTGCTAAAGAAAAGTATGACACCATTAAAGAAAAATTACCCGATGCTGATAATGAGACTTTGGCGATCTTATTAGCGATTAATGTTCTGTCAACACAGTTGACAAGAGAGATTGCCATCGAAAAGCAAGAAAAAGAGTTGGAAAAACTCAGATATATGACAGTTGCTCAAATTAAAGATCGATCTGAGCAGACTCAGTCGGAGGAAGCTAAATGATCACGTTGCTTATGTTACTAGTTCTGCTTTGGCAATTTTATCTTGGTTATGCCAGAGGATTCTTCCTACAGTTGATTTATACAATTGGCCATATACTAGCGATTTTTATCGCGGGACTTAACTATCAACGATTGGCTGATGTATTGACCCTGTGGGTTCCTTATGCTAATGCTGACGAGGGAGCAAGTGTTTATTTTTTCACAGATGTTCCTTTGTTTGATTTAGGGCAAGTTTTTTACTCAGGGATTGCTTTTATTCTATGTTACACAGTGGTGTATTTATTTGTTCGATTTTTAGGAGTTATTTTTCATGCCGTAAAATGGCAACCTCTAGATAGTAGGTTTGGTAAAATATTGGCAGGGACTCTGTCTCTTCTTGTTAGTGCTAGTGTGTTGACAATGCTCTTGTCCTTGTTGGCAACAGTTCCTTATGCTAGCCTTCAAAATCATTTAAATTCAGGTTTGGCAAAAATGCTTATCGACTATAACCCAATAACGAGCCAATTGATTCATTATTACTGGGTAACTAATGGTCTAGGATAGCTCAGAGTAAAAGGCTCAAGGAGCCAAGTAGAAGAGATACTCATCTAGTGATAGGGAGTGAGATAAATTCTTTAAGTTTGCAAAGAGTTTGATCCACTCTTTTTTTGATAAAGAAAGAATTATGAATAATAGAATTTTAGAAAATTTAGAGTTTAATAAGGTAAAGCAGTTGCTCTTACCTTATGTAGCAAGTCAACAGGCTGAAAAGGAATTGCAAGATTTGCTACCGATGACAGAACGTGACCGTATCAAACAAGCTTTTTCGGAGATTAAGGACATGGAGGAGATTTTTGTCGCTTCTCATGGCTTTAAAGTGGCTGCTATTAAGGATATTTCTGAATCTTTGAGGCGTTTAGAGTGGGATGCGGATTTAAATATTTCAGAGTTACTGGATATTAAGCATGTTTTACGAGTGTCGTCAGAATTGAGTCATTTTTATACAGGTTTAGAGAATGTTTTGTTACGTGCTTTAGGAAGGCTATTTGAGCACATTGAAGTCTTTCCGAATTTAACAGGTGCTCTTGAGGCGATTAACGATGGAGGATTTGTCGAGAGTTTTGCTAGTTTAGAGCTGTCTCAAATTAGACGCACCATTCAAAAAAGTGAGACTGAAGTCAGACAGATTTTACAAGATCTTTTAAAAAGCAAGTCAGACTACCTGGCTGAAAATTTGATTGCTAGTCGTAATGGCAGAAGTGTTTTACCAGTAAAAAATACCCACAGGAATCGGATTTCAGGAGTTGTCCATGATATTTCTGCATCAGGAAGTACGGTTTATATCGAGCCAAGGGCAGTTGTTGAGTTAAACGAGATTATAACACAGGCTCAGGCAGATGAACGGCATGAGATCAGTCGCATCTTACACGACTTGTCTGACATGCTTCGACCTCATCATCAAGCGATTCGAAATAATGCTTGGTTGATAGGTCATATTGATTTAGTTAGAGCCAAAGTACTGTTTATGAGAGATTATCAGGCGACTATTCCTCATATTTCTCAACACAAAACCATTCAGTTAGTTAATGTCCGACACCCTCTTTTGAAAAATCCTGTTGCCAATGATCTTCATTTTGCTGAAACCCTAAATAGTATTGTGATTACAGGTCCCAATACAGGTGGGAAAACCATTATGATTAAGACTTTAGGTGTCAGTCAGCTCATGGCTCAATCGGGCTTACCTATTTTTGCGGATGAGGGTTCTAAAGTCGCTATTTTTAATCAGATTTTTGCAGATATAGGAGATGAGCAATCTATTGAGCAAAGTCTTTCTACTTTTTCAAGTCATATGACCCATATTGTTGCGATTTTGGAAGAAGCTGATGCAGATAGCTTGGTTCTATTTGATGAACTTGGAGCAGGAACAGATCCGCAAGAAGGGGCTAGTCTGGCTATTGCCATTTTAGAAGATTTAAGAAAACGTCACATCAAGACCATGGCAACCACACATTATCCAGAATTAAAGGCCTATGGTATTGAAACACCGCAAGTTGAAAATGCTAGTATGGAGTTTGATACTGATAGTTTAAGACCGACTTATCACTTTATGCAGGGTGTCCCAGGACGCTCAAATGCTTTTGAAATTGCTAAGCGTCTGGGACTTGGTTTAGAAATTGTGGAAGAGGCGGAGCGTTTAACGGATCGCGACACAGATGTGAACCTTATTATTGAGCAGCTTGAAAAACAGACAGCTGAAAGCAGGAGACGTTTGGACCATATCAAAGAAGTGGAGCAAGATAATCTGAAATTTAACCGGGCTGTTAAAAAGCTCTATCAGGATTTTTCACGTGAGCGAGATAATGAATTCGAAAAAGCCCAGAAAGAAGCGCGTGATATTGTGGATTTAGCACTTAGTGAGAGTGAAGCCATTTTAAAAAATCTGCACACTAAAGCCCAGATCAAGCCACATGAGATTATTGAAGCTAAAGGACAGTTGAAAAAATTAGCCCCTGAGGTTGATTTGTCTAAAAATAAGGTTTTGAAAAAAGCCCAGAAAAAACGTGCTCCAAAAGTCGGTGATACAATTGTGGTTACTAGCTATGGACAAAGAGGTAGTCTCACCAAGTTATTAAAAGATGGACGTTGGGAAGCGCAAGTTGGTTTAATCAAGATGACGCTTAAAGAGGAAGAGTTTCAGATTGAAAGCGTTGAAAAATCTAAAGAGCCTAAGAAAAAACAAGTCCATGTTGAGAAAAAAACAAATGGACAAGGTCCGCGTGCTCGTCTGGATTTAAGAGGAATGCGCTATGAAGAAGCCATGATGGCACTAGATAGCTTTATTGATCAGGCATTGTTGAATAATATGGCACAGGTTGACATTATCCACGGTATTGGAACAGGTGTTATTCGTGAGGGCGTTAGCCAATATTTAAGACGCAATAAGCATGTTAAAAGTTTTGGTTATGCCCCACAAAATGCAGGTGGATCTGGAGCAACCATTGCTAATCTAGGATAGCGTAGCAAATAGTGGAAAAAATCTGAGAAATCTGTAAAATATAAGTATAATTATCAATCAAAGGAGATTATTATGGTACAAGTATTAACAGATGCAAACTTCGAGTCAGAAACGAGTGAAGGGCTTGTTTTAGTTGATTTTTGGGCAACTTGGTGTGGTCCATGTTTGATGCAAGCTCCTATTCTTGAGCAATTAGCAGAGGAATTAGATGAAGATGAATTAAAAATTGTTAAAGTTGATGTTGATGAAAATCCAGCAACAGCTCAACAATTTGGCATCATGAGTATCCCAACGCTTTTGTTTAAAAAAGATGGAGAAGTGGTTAAGCAAGTAGCAGGTGTTCACACTAAAGAACAAATCAAGGCTATTGTTGCAGAGTTAGCATAAAATAAGAAGCTAGATAAAGAAATCTAGCTTCTTATTTTTTTATCTGTTAAGGAGATACTTACTCATTATTAGCAGTTTGATAGGCTTCCCACATTTTTTTCTGAGGAGTTGCAAAAGGGTAGGTGTCAAAATCCTTAGGTTTGAGCCATAGGAGCTCTTTTTGTTGATGGAGATCAATATCTTGAATCTCTCCTTCCAAGAGTTCAATTTGCCATTTTTGATGACTAAAGACATGTTTGACCAGTGGAAAACTTTTTTCTGACCAAATGGGTTGAATCTGATAGTTTTCTTCAAAACTTATTTTTTGAGATAAGGTCATACTGCTTTTCTCTATATCTGCAAAGAGATTAAGTTGTTGTTCGACAAGTCTAGTTTCCAATAAAGGAAAAGACCAAAAACCAGATAGGAGTCCTTCTTTGGTATTTTTTTGGAAGAGATAAGCACCTTCTGAATTTTTAATGACAAAGGCTTGTAAAAATCGAGGACGTGGCTTTTTCTTTGGTTCTTTGATAGGGTATTTATCCATTGTTCCGTTAAGATAGGCTGCGCTGAAGAATTTAATTGGGCTATCTTCTGGTCTAGGGTTTTTAGCCGATTCAATATCGGTCCCTAGATCCATCAAAGCTTGGTTGAAATCACCAGGGCGCTCAGGATCAATTAGCTGTTCCATGATGGCTTGGAAGATTTTGCGGTTTGCAGGGACCCCAATATCATAATTTACTTCAAATAATCTAGCCATAACCCGCATGACATTCCCATCAACTGCAGGTTCAGGTAAGTTAAAGGCGATGCTAGCAATAGCTCCTGCAGTATAGGGGCCAATTCCCTTTAGAGAAGAAATTTCCTTAAAAGTTTTAGGAAATTTTTCATCAAAGTCTGCCATGATTTGCTGGGCAGCTTGTTGCATATTGCGTACACGAGAATAGTACCCTAAACCTTCCCAAGCTTTTAAGAGTTTCTCTTCAGGCGCTTGAGCTAGATCTTTGATTGAAGGAAACCAGTCTAAAAATCGCTTATAGTAGGGGATAACTGTTTTGACCTGTGTTTGTTGAAGCATGATTTCAGACACCCAGATATGATAAGGGTCTTTACTGCGTCTCCAAGGCAAGTCCCGCTTTTCACGATCATACCAGTCTAGTAGGGTTTTTCTGAAGGAGAGGATGGTTTTTTCATCCCACATGTTAATTCCATAATCTTTTAAATTTATCATGTGTCTATTTTATCAAATCACAAAAATAAGACAAATGAGCTGATTTTTTTTTACAGAAAAAGCTTGACTTTTGGAAGCGCATACATTATAATAAAGACAGAAAGAAGGATAAGAGATTTCCAAAGGAGAAAAAGCCTATGATGAAATTGAATATCGCACGGTACAAAAACGGAGACAGAGCCTAAAACGGTAGGCAACATTTATAACTTTATATCTCACCTTATGAGGTGGTCTTATGTTACATTTAAATCTATCGCGGTATAAAAATGGTGATTAGTGAAAGTGAGCTGTGAAACGACATGTCGGAGGAAAACAGTTATGCTTAGTATGAACTTAGGACGTTATAAAAATGGAGACACTTTAGGCTGTTGCAAAAAATAGCTTAAGGGGTGAATCCAATGTAAAATCAAGTGGTTTAAGTAGTATTTCTTTAAAACGTCGCCCAAAGAAAGTGAGGGACTGTCATGTTAAGATTTAATATCAGTCGCTATAAAAACGGAGACGAGTTGTAGTTCCTTAATATTAAGGAGGTTACTTTATGATTCTATTTAACGTATCACGGTATAAAAATGGTGATTTCTAACTGAAAATTTATAGAAGTAAGTAAAAATCGGAGGTATGTCGGCATGCTAATGATGAATTTAAATCGCTATAAAAATGGAGATAAAGGAGTTTGATGACTCCTTATGAAATGACTCTGTAATCAAGAGTTTGGAAAGCGTTCTTGATGATCAGAGGAAAACCTTAGAGGATTAGTCCGTCCTCTAAGGTTTTTTTATTCTTCGATAGATTTTTCTTGCATAGTTTTATTTTTTAGCGTATAATAGTTTCTTGTGAGAATAACCTCACTTACTCATGACAAAGGATCATGAGTCATTAGACCAAAAGGAGGAACATATCAATGGCAAAATACGAAATTCTTTATATTATTCGTCCAAACATTGAAGAAGAAGCTAAAAACGCTTTGGTAGCACGCTTTGACTCTATCTTGACTGACAACGGTGCAACTGTTGTTGAATCAAAAGACTGGGAAAAACGTCGTCTTGCATACGAAATCCAAGATTTCCGTGAAGGACTTTACCACATCGTTAACGTTGAAGCAAACGACGATATCGCTCTTAACGAGTTTGACCGTCTTTCAAAAATCAACGGTGACATTCTTCGTCACATGATCGTTAAAGTAGACGCTTAATTACAAAGAGGGTAGTTTATGATTAATAATGTAGTACTTGTTGGTCGTATGACCCGCGATGCAGAACTTCGTTACACACCAAGTAACCAAGCAGTAGCAACTTTTACTTTAGCAGTTAACCGCAACTTTAAAAATCAAAATGGTGAACGAGAGGCGGATTTTATCAACTGTGTGATTTGGCGCCAGCAAGCTGAAAATCTAGCTAACTGGGCTAAAAAAGGCGCTCTTATTGGTGTTACAGGTCGTATTCAGACGCGTAACTACGATAATCAACAAGGTCAGCGTGTCTATGTAACCGAAGTGATTGCAGACTCTTTTCAAATTTTAGAGAGTCGTGCTACACGTGAAGGAAGCTCTGGGTCTTACCAGTCTAATAGCTTTGATCAAGGCTTTAATAGCCAACCATCAGGCTTCCAACAGCCTTCACAGTCACAAACGCCTAACTTTAGTCGAGATGAAAGTCCATTTGGAAATTCAAGCCCAATGGATATTTCAGATGACGATCTACCATTTTAATGGATTAAACGAACTAAATATATAAAGGAGAACTAAACATGGCTCAACAACGTCGTGGCGGATTCAAACGCCGTAAAAAAGTTGATTACATCGCAGCTAACAAAATTGAATATGTTGATTACAAAGATACTGAGCTTCTTAGCCGTTTCGTTTCAGAACGTGGTAAAATTCTTCCACGTCGTGTAACTGGGACTTCAGCTAAAAACCAACGTAAAGTAACAACAGCTATCAAACGTGCTCGCGTTATGGCTTTGATGCCTTTCGTAAACGAAGATTAATCAAAAGACCCATCTGGGTCTTTTGATTTGACCTTATTTTTCTAGGCTCTATAATTTCTGTAGTGGGTAAGAACACCGTGGAAATTATGGAGCCTTTTTGAATATAGAAAAAGGTCCCATATGACCTATAATGAAAAGCGACGAAACTCACATTAGAAAGGGTTCATAT
>NZ_JBRUDG010000038.1:0-18455 GCF_053203725.1 Streptococcus porcorum
ATATGAACCCTTTCTAATGTGAGTTTCGTCGCTTTTCATTATAGGTCATATGGGACCTTTTTCTATATTCAAAAAGGCTCCATAATTTCCACGGTGTTCTTACCCACTACAGAAATTATAGAGCCGAAAAAGTAAAATAGAACATACCAATCTACACCTAGAGGAGATCATTAGGATCTTCTCTATTTTTTTAAAAATCATCTACATAACAAAAATTATGTAAATAATAGATGAAGTATTTTGCTTGAGTTTTGATTTTCTGTTATAATAGATGTTCAATAATTAGTTAGAAAGATTTGTGGGAGTAAGCTCCCAAAGAGGTATTAGTGAGTGTCTCAATCGATTAAAAAAGCAGATTATATCAATGTTATCGGAGCTGGTTTAGCAGGGTCCGAGGCGGCTTATCAGATTGCCAAACGTGGCATTCCAGTGAAATTGTATGAAATGCGTGGTGTCAAGTCAACACCTCAGCACAAAACAACTGATTTTGCTGAATTGGTTTGTTCAAACTCCCTTCGTGGAGATAGTTTAACCAATGCTGTAGGTCTTTTAAAAGAGGAAATGCGACGTCTAGATTCAGTTATTATGAAAGCTGCTGAGGCAACTCGTGTACCAGCTGGTGGTGCCTTAGCAGTTGATCGAGAAGGTTTTTCACAACTGGTTACCCAAGAAGTAACACAGCACCCTCTCATTGAAGTCATTCGTGATGAAATCACTGAAATCCCAAATGATACTATCACAGTCATTGCTACAGGACCTTTAACATCAGATGCCTTAGCTGAAAAAATTCATACTCTTAATGGTGGTGCAGGATTTTACTTCTATGATGCCGCAGCTCCTATTATCGATAAATCAACTATTGATATGGATAAGGTTTACCTTAAATCACGTTATGACAAAGGAGAAGCTGCCTACCTCAATTGCCCTATGACTAAAGAGGAATTTTTGACTTTTCATGATGCGCTAACCAATGCTGAAGAAGCTCCGCTTAATAGTTTTGAAAAAGAGAAATATTTTGAAGGTTGTATGCCAATTGAGGTTATGGCAAAGCGTGGCATCAAGACCATGCTTTATGGCCCTATGAAACCAGTTGGTTTAGAATACCCTGATGATTATAAGGGTCAACGTGACGGAGACTTTAAAACACCTTATGCTGTTGTTCAACTTCGTCAAGATAACGCTGCTGGAAGTCTCTATAATATTGTTGGATTTCAAACTCATTTGAAATGGGGAGAGCAAAAACGTGTCTTTCAGATGATTCCGGGGCTTGAGAATGCTGAATTTGTTCGCTATGGTGTCATGCATCGCAATTCTTATATGGACTCACCAAATTTGCTGACACAAACCTTCCAATCACGTCATAATCCTAACTTGTTTTTTGCAGGACAAATGACAGGAGTAGAAGGTTATGTTGAATCTGCTGCATCAGGGCTTGTTGCAGGTATCAACGCCGCCAAACTTTTTAAAGGAGAAGATGAGGTTGTCTTCCCTCATACTACAGCTATTGGAAGTCTTCCTTACTATGTAACTCACGCTGATAGCAAGCACTTCCAACCTATGAATGTCAATTTTGGTATCATTAAAGAATTGGATGGACCCCGCATTCGTGATAAAAAAGAACGTTATGAAAAGATAGCTGAACGAGCTTTATCTGATCTCTCAACTTTTATAAATTATTAAAAAAGCATCTCTTGATGCTTTTTCTATAACTCAATCAACACTATCACATTAGCGTCTGAAAAGAATCTTAACCCGTCTCCAAGTTACTTGAGATAGCTTTCGGGCATGATGAATCGTATCTCGAGGATGCCCCTTGACACGATTGAGGGAATGGATAACGGTTTGTTTTTGTTGTTGGACTTTATCTTGATAAAGTTGTTCTAAATGACGAGATTCTTGTAAAGTCGAATCATCTAAATAAAATAAGCGAATGATAACTCCGAGTCTCGGAGATTGAGAGAAAAGTCTATTCTTTGGATCACTTGAAATAACACGATAACTCTCCTCTTTGTAATACTTTCTATCCGCTTTTAACGGAATACGTGCTACTTTAAAGCCACTTTCTTCCAAAAGAGAAGCAGCTTCTTCCAAAAACATCCCTTTAAGATTGGGAAGAGAAGAAGATTCGCCCGTCAAAGTTTGTTCAGCTGTTACAACATAAAGTTTTACTAAACTGCCTTTAGAAACAAATCCTGGCTTTGGAACCATGTGAACAACTTCATCTAGTCGAATATCTTTCTTTAACTGACTCTGCTTTGCAGGAAGGATTGCAACAACTAAACCTAGTCCTTCTAAATGGTCTTTTGCCTTATCAATCGACATATGCACAACATCGGAAAGAAAAATACGATCTTTTTTACTAGCATAGTGTCTCTCGATAGCTTTATCAATTAAAGGAGTACTATGTTTTGAAACCTCCTCGACCATTTTAACCGTATCCAGAACAGAAAAAATACTCCCTATGGTTCCTATCGTCTTCCCCGCTTTTTTTATCCCAGTAGATTTCATCAAAACACCTCCTGTATCTTGTACCATCATCATTATACCAAATACCATGTATTTCTCTTCATGAAAAAGTTTGAAAATAGCAGAAGTAGGAAAGTAGAAGAAGACTAGCAACTATAATTTATCTAAAGCATTTTTTTGTTCATCATTAACAATATGCGTGTAAAGATCTGTAACCTGAGTACTAGCATGTCCCAGTTGGTGACTTACCAACACTTGTGATTTCGTAGCATCATAAAGCCTCGTTGCCAAAGTATGACGTAATTTATGAGGGGTTACCCTAATCTTAAAGCCAGCAGAGTATTTAGCAACCATTTTTTCAATGCTTGAACCATCCATACGATTGGGGATGCCACGGTACTCACTGAGAAAAAAGGCCACATCTGTTTTTTCTGCTTTGTAACGTTGCTGACGAATTGCCATGTAATTTTCAAGATAAGGTTTAGCAAACCCTGCAATATTAACAGCATCACGTTTCCCACCTTTACGAGTTACCTCTATTATCATCATGTTAAGGTTAACATCACGCAAATCTAAATTAACAGCCTCTGATAAGCGCACACCAGAAGCTAAAAGCAAGGCGATAATCGCTAAATCACGTTCCTTATTTTTTAAAAAAGAAGATAAGGCACGTTTTGATAGTTTGCTAGAGTATTCATTATCTACATAATCTAAAAACTCCATCGTCTCATCACCTAAAAAAAGTTTTTGTTTAATATTCTCAGCTCTGGCTGATAAAGTTTCTTTTTTCTTTTTTGTAGAAACTTTTTTCATAACATTACGGTAAAAATAAGGCTCACCTTGATCATTTTCTACCTCCTCAGTCAGATATTTGTACAAACTGGAGAGAGCTGACAAAGTTCGATTAACAGTTGTTTGTGAAACACCAGTCTTAGTTGTATTTGCATTTAATAACGGCCGTTCACGAAGATAGAGCACAAAAGATTCCATATCCTTTTTACTTAAATTTTCCAAGGTTTCTAATGGAATTTCTTTTAAAGTTTCAGAATTCGAAATACCCGACTCAATTAACCATTCAAAAAAACGGCGATATTCCTTTAGATATTCATATAAAGTGGTAAAACTATAAGGAACCGATAATTTTGATTGATAATAATCTAAAACATACCAAGGCATGAGAGTTTTTAAGTCTTCAATTTTTTCAAGTAGCAATTCACGGCGCATAAGAGTCTCCTTAATATCACATCATATTTGATTTTAGCAACAATTCCCAAAGAAGATTGTTTTAAAAAATAAAATTTTTAGTCTTTCTAGTTTGAAAAGTACAAAAATCATCTAAAAATTTTTCCAATTATCTATATCAGTAGTATAACAGACCTATCTATATTTTTCAAGAAAATTACAGTTTTTCGGAAAGATGTATAAAAATATATAAAATAATAACCAAAAAAAATTTTTTAGGAAAAATCAGCTAAAAATGTACATAATTCAAGGTTAAACTGGAATTTCTAGATACTCTCATTTTTCCATAAAAATGTACTTTATTAACGACAAAACTGGAAATTTTTTCAAAAGTACATTTTTCTAGTTAATTTGATACCTGAAACTATATTTTCGGACATAGTGATACCCCCAATTTTTACATAAATTTAAAAATGATGATCTTCTTCGACTAATCGATAGGTCCAAGGGAAAGGAACTTGACTACGTAACTCTCCATATAAATGATCCTCATCACACCAAATTAAAATCTGGACATCTTGATCAGTATTATTTTTAAAGCGATAATCCGCATAATTATAGCCAATAGATGTCCCAGTTGCAAAAGGAATCCGTTTTTCTCCATCAGGAGCCAAAGCATCCGAATGACTATGAAACTCAATAACATCCATAGGGCTATGAAGAATCAAGAGGTGTAAGGTATTCGCTAAATTACACAATCCCCCTCCCATACCTGCTTCTATCTTATCTCCGATAATAACTCTACCATCTTTATACCCATTTTTTTCTGAAATTTTTCCTACTAATTTCCAAAAAGAAAAAACTTGACCTGGTTTAATGATAATACCGTTTATTTTTTCACCAGCTAGTCTAATATTGACTGCTTTATTTTCTTGTAAAATAGGATCAATCCCTTTTCCACGCTTAATCAAGCCAGATTGAGAACTTGAAACCAAATTAGGTAAAGCTTGCTCCTGATAGCTATCTGCAAAACTCTCTTTACTCTGCATGTTTTGAATATGGCGCTTGAAGATTTCTTTCTGTGTTGAAATCTCATAACAGATAGGGTGTATATCACAAAATAAAATTTCTTTTCTAAAAAACTTAACAACGTTGTTTACTACCATTAGACTTCTCTCTTTTCAATCTCTCCAAAGGTTTGCTGATCATATAATCCAAACAAACGATAAAGTTGTAATAGGATCTTTTCTACCCGTCTTTTTTTTCCTAATTTAGTCTCATTTTTTTGAGGCAAAAAATTCACAATAACACTATCAAGCCCCGCCCGATTAGCTCCTAATACATCTGTAAAAATTTGATCGCCAATAACCAGAGTCTTATCTTTTTCGACGCCTAGAACCGTCAAGGCTTTTAAATAAGCTTCAGGGTGTGGTTTATTAGCTAAGGGGATATAAGGAACAGCAACATTTCTGGTAAACATTCTAATCCGCTCATCAGAGTTATTAGAAATCAATAAAACTTTAAAGCCAATAGATTGAATATATTGAAGTAAAGATTCCACCTCTGGTGTGACATCACACCCGTGCGGAACCAGAGTAGCATCAATATCAAAAAGAATAGCTCTAAATCCTTTTTGATAAATGTTTTTATAATCAATCGAGAAAACACTTTTGACATGCTGACGTGGTAAAAACTGTCTTATCATCCTAATCTCCTTTAATCTCCATATTTTTTGATTATAACATATCAAATAAAAATTGGTCAAGATGACTATAAATGTTCACACGCCATACGCATGAAGAAAATGCATGTAACCATTTTCTTGTCACATGCATTTTTTCAATTTATTTTTATAGTTTTTATATTTAGTCATGAGTAATTCCTCAAATTCAGACTAATTATAGCATAAATTTTTGCTAAAAAACTGTATAAAACATGAAAATATGTTTTCTGAAAACCGTATTTTTATGTTATTTGTTTATTTACGCTTTTTCTTAGCTTTCTTAATCTTATTCGCTTGGCGTTTCATGGCTTGTTTCATCGCAAACTGCCCCACTCGACCTTTTAAGCCACCTCCAAAGAGTTGACTCATATCCATATCTCCACCTAAAGATGATAAATCAGGCATACCTCCCTGAGCCCCCATCATACCTTCCAAAGCAGACATGTCCATACCACTCATATCAGGCATATTTTTAGGAAGATTATTAGGGTTAATTCCCATTTGTTTCATCATTTTATTCATGTCTCCAGACATGACACCTTGCATCATTTGTTTTGCTTGATTAAAGTCTTTTATAAATTTATTCACCTCTACAAAGCTATTGCCAGAACCACTTGCAATACGGCGGCGCCGACTAGGGGTTAACAAATCTGGATTTTCACGTTCAGCAGGTGTCATAGAGGAAACGATAGCACGTTTTCTGGCGATTTCTTTTTCGTCCACTTTGAGATTGGCAAGAGCTGGATTTCCTGCCATTCCAGGTAGCATTTTTAGAAGATCTTCCATAGGCCCCATATTTTGTACCTGATCTAGCTGGTCAATAAAATCATTGAAATCAAAGGTGTTCTCACGCATCTTTTCGGCGAGTTCTAATGATTTTTTCTCGTCATATTCTTGTGATGCTTTTTCAATTAGGGTCAGTAAATCCCCCATCCCTAAGATACGGCTAGCCATGCGATCAGGATGGAAAGTCTCAATATCCGTAATTTTCTCACCTGTACCTGTAAACTTAATAGGTTGACCGGTGATTTGACGAACAGATAGTGCAGCTCCCCCTCGTGTATCACCATCAATTTTCGTCAAAATAACCCCTGTAATAGCTAACTGTTGATTAAACTCAGCTGCTACATTAGCCGCCTCTTGTCCAATCATGCTATCTATAACAAGAAGAATTTCATCTGGTTGAGCTAGTGCTTTAATATCACGTAACTCTTCCATCAACTTCTCATCAATTTGTAAGCGTCCAGCTGTATCAATCAAAACATAATCGTTACGATTTTCACGTGCCTGAGCTAAACCTGCTGCTACAATCTCAACTGCTGAATGCTCTGTCCCCATATCAAATACAGGAACATTAATTTGCTGACCTAAAGTCTTTAACTGATCAATAGCTGCAGGGCGATAAATATCAGCTGCAATCATTAGAGGACGGGCATTTTCTTCTTTGATTAGCTTATTTGCTAATTTTCCTGCAAAAGTTGTCTTACCAGCCCCCTGTAAACCAACCATCATAATAATGGTTGGAATTTTAGGTGATTTGTTAATTTCGGATGTCTCAGCCCCTAAAACTGTCGTTAACTCTTCATTAACGATTTTCACGATTTGCTGACTAGGATTAAGGGTATCAATCACTTCATGTCCAACAGCACGTTCACGAACACGTTTGATAAAATCTTTAACAACAGGCAAAGCAACGTCAGCTTCAAGCAGAGCTAAGCGGATTTCTTTTGTGACCTCTTGAACATCTTTTTCAGATAAGTTTTTCTTTCCACGAAGGTTTTTAAAGACACCTTGTAAGCGTTCTGTTAAACTTTCAAAAGCCATAATATTTTTCTTCCTTTTCCATCAATCTTTATTATCAATACTCGTTAGGAGGGTGAGTTTTTCTTGCAAATACGAATCGCCTGTATAACGCTCAGCAATCTCGTCAAAAATTTGACTACGAACAATGTAATCTGAGTACATATGTAGTTTCATCTCATAATCTTCTAAAATTTTTTCTGTTCGCTTGATATTATCATAGACCGCTTGTCGCGATACGTTAAATTCTTCAGCAATTTCAGCCAAACTATAATCATCTGCATAATACAACTCGATATAGTTCATCTGTTTATCAGTTAATAAAGCTGCATAAAACTCAAAAAGCGCATTCATACGATTGGTTTTTTCAATTTCCATAAGGAATATTATATCAAAAAAAGCCTTTTGACGCTATATTTAAACAATCATCTATTTTTAAAATACGTTTTTTTCGTATTTTTATTGAAAATTGGTTGAGAATAATTTATAATAAAAATATGAAGCAAAATGAGCGTATGACTGAAATTGCTAAAAATATTTCATTTTATCGAAAAAAAGCCAAGCTGACACAAAAAGCTCTAGCAGAAAAAGTAGGAATCAAACCCAGTACACTGTCGGATTATATCCACTTACGTAGCACTCCTTCATTTACTGTATTACAAGCTTTAGCCCAAGTTTTTTCGGTACATGTGTCAGATATTGACACGGCATATAAATCCACACCGCATAGCGATATCACGGAGGACATTATGAAAACCCTAAATCATTTAAACCATAATGATCAAGAAAAAGTTCTATCTTACGCTAATACCCTACGAATAAAAAGTGAAGAAAAGATTATTTCATTACCGAGTCGATTATACGATGTCCAAACCGTAACGAAACTTTCTGCTGGAAGAGGGTATTCTTATGACGATTATGAAACGCAAACGGTACAAGTTCAAATTAAACCTCCAAGTTGTGATTTAGCAAGTATTGTGAGCGGGGATAGTATGTCCCCTGATTATTGTGATGGCGATGTCGTTTTCCTAACAGATAAAGGACTTACCACATATACTGGGCAAGTTTGCGCAATAGCTTATGACGATGAAACCTATATCAAAAAAATTTATAGCGATAAATATGGCTTAAAATTAGTCTCTATCAATCCAATATACGATGATATTTACATTGATTTTCCCTTAGAAGAAGATAGTCACCTCAAAATATATGTCGTTGTGGGTTCTGCAAAGGTTGTTCGATAAAGAAAAAAACGAGTCTTACTCGTTTTTTCTTTATCATTCAATTGTTCTCAAGATAAAACTCGAATCGATCACCAACATACTGGCTACGAACAAATTCAAACGGTTGTCCATCTGTAAAGTAAGAAACTTGTGTCAGAGCAAGGAGAGCCTTTCCCTCATCAATATCAAGGTAGGCTGCTACTTCTTTTTCAGCAATTTTAGCTGAGATTGTTTGTTGACTTTTCCCAATCTCGTAGCCATTTTTGACGAGGGTCTGAAAAAAATGTTCTGTAATCTCTTCCTTTCTAAAATTTTTTATCATTTTCTCTGGAATTGCAGCAATTTCATATACTACGGGAATCTGATCTGCATAACGAACACGTTCCATTCTAATGATAGATTCTCGAGGACTGAGTTGTAATTGTTGCATCTCTTGGTTGCTAGGCTGTGTTTTAATATAAGAAATTAACTTACTTGATGGCAGTTTGCCTTGTGATTTCACAATTTCAGTGAAGCTAGTTGTCCCTCTCATCTTTTCTTGGACACGTCTGCTGGCAACAAAGGTTCCAGAGCCAATACGGCGTTCTAAAATACCTTCGTCGACTAATAATGTGATAGCTTGCCGCAAAGTCATACGGCTTACTTCAAAATTCTCAGATAAATTTCGTTCACTAGGTAAACGTTGACCAATTTTCCAGATGCCTTGCTCAATATCCTGTTTGATAGCATCATGAATACGAATATATGCAGGTAACATACTCTCTCCTTCTAGTTTCATCTAATAGTATCAAATTTTTTTAAATATGGCAAAGACAGGCTCAACTGAGGCCGACTTATCTCCTCGTATTTTCAATATAACTCTATATCTTTAATTGTATTTACTGTAGCTTTGTGATAGAATGAGGAAGATAAATAATTTTATTTAGGAAAGGGACATGATGACAGACTTTAATGACATGCAAAAAATCATCGTACTGGATTATGGGAGTCAATACAATCAATTGATTTCTCGTCGTATCCGTGAAATTGGGGTTTTTTCTGAACTTAAAAGCCATAAAATCACAGCAAGTGAGGTACGCGAAATTAATCCGGTAGGGATTATTCTTTCAGGAGGACCTAATTCAGTCTATGAAGAAGGCTCGTTTGATATTGATCCTGAAATCTTTGAGTTAGGAATTCCTATTTTAGGAATCTGCTACGGCATGCAATTACTTACTCACAAACTGGGTGGCAAGGTTGTTCCTGCTAGTGATGCTGGAAATCGTGAATATGGGCAATCACCACTCACTCACACTACCGACTCTGAACTATTTGCTACGACTCCTGAACAGCAAATTGTCTTAATGAGCCACGGTGATGCTGTCACAGAAATCCCAGAAGGATTTGTCCGTACTGGTACTTCTGCTGATTGTCCATTCGCAGCAATTGAAAACGCTGAAAAACGTATCTACGGTATTCAGTTCCACCCAGAAGTACGTCATTCTGAATACGGAACAGATATTTTACGTAATTTCGCTCTTAATATCTGTGGAGCAAAAGGTGACTGGTCAATGGATAATTTCATTGAGATGGAAATCAAAAAAATTCGTGAAACTGTAGGTGACAAAAAAGTTCTTCTTGGTCTGTCAGGTGGAGTTGACTCTTCCGTCGTAGGTGTTCTTCTTCAAAAAGCAATTGGAGATCAATTGATTTGTATCTTTGTTGATCATGGTCTTCTTCGTAAGGGGGAAGCTGATCAAGTTATGGAAATGCTTGGTGGTAAGTTTGGCTTGAACATTGTTAAAGCAGATGCTGCAAAACGTTTCCTTGACAAACTCGCTGGAGTTTCAGATCCTGAGAAAAAACGTAAAATCATCGGTAATGAGTTCGTTTATGTTTTCGATGATGAAGCTAGTAAATTAGAAGATGTTGCTTTCTTAGCACAAGGAACCCTTTACACAGACATTATTGAGTCTGGAACAGAGACTGCTCAAACCATTAAATCTCACCATAACGTGGGTGGACTTCCTGAAGATATGCAGTTTAAATTGATTGAACCATTAAATACACTGTTTAAAGATGAGGTTCGTGCTTTAGGAACAGAACTTGGAATGCCTGATGAAATCGTTTGGCGCCAACCTTTCCCTGGTCCAGGGCTTGCCATTCGCGTAATGGGAGAAATTACAGAAGAAAAACTAGAGACCGTTCGTGAATCTGATGCTATCTTGCGTGAAGAAATTGCAAAAGCAGGTCTTGATCGTGACATCTGGCAATACTTCACAGTTAATACCGGTGTACGTTCCGTTGGCGTTATGGGAGATGGTCGTACCTATGATTATACTATCGCTATCCGTGCCATTACTTCTATCGATGGTATGACAGCTGATTTTGCTCGTATTCCATGGGATGTCCTACAAAAAATCTCAGTTCGTATCGTAAACGAAGTTGATCACGTTAACCGTATCGTCTATGATATCACAAGTAAGCCACCAGCAACTGTTGAGTGGGAATAGAGTTAAGTTAACAGACATAAAATCCTTAGAAAGCAGTATTTCTAAGGATTTTTGTTTGATATCGAATTAAACAGACTATGTTTTATCAACTGCGTTGAGATCTCTTTTTTATTGAACAGATTACATTGATCAAACTTCAAAAAGAAATGTAAATAGAGACAAAAATTGTATCATAACACTGATTGTCGCACCTCCACTAACGAACTTAGTTTGGAGGTGAATTTTTACTAATCCTCACTATGGTTATTCTAGTACTTGTATCTAAGTCACTTTTTGACTTCTAGATAGGGGTATCAAGAACATCTGATGGTTTTATATTATCAAAAATTGTTGTTATTTTCACAAACTTTCTGTTACAATGGTAAATGAAGGTATGAGGAGGTTATTTATATGAGCTTATTAGAAAGAAATATCCCAAAAGCCACTGCCAAACGTCTGTCGCTTTATTATCGTGCTTTTAAGCGTTTTAATGCAGAAAATATTGAAAAAGCCAATTCAAAACAAATTGCAGAAGCAATTGGGATTGACTCAGCGACAGTTCGACGAGACTTTTCTTATTTTGGAGAACTTGGTCGTCGTGGTTTTGGCTATGATGTCAAAAAGCTGATGAATTTTTTTGCTGATATTTTAAATGACCACTCCTTAACCAATGTTGCACTGATTGGCGTGGGAAATATTGGAAAAGCTCTGCTTCATTACCGTTTTCATGAGCGTAATAAGATGAAAATTACCATGGCATTTGATACTGATGATAATGAGCTAGTTGGCACAAAGTCTCCTGATGGTATTCCAATTTATGCCATTTCAACCATCAAAGACCATCTTGCAAAAGATGAGATTACTACTGCTATTCTTACAGTCCCTAGTCTCAAAGCTCAAGAAGTTGCTGATATTTTAGTCGAGGCTGGTATCCAAGGAATACTGTGTTTCTCACCTGTTCATCTATCAGTTCCTCGACATGTGGTTGTGCAATATGTTGACTTAACCAGTCAACTGCAAACCCTACTATATTTTATGAATCAAGATTAAGGAGCCATTATGTCAAAACCTATTATTGGAATATCAGGTAATGAAAGACCAAATTATAAGTATCCCGATATTATGTGGTCTTATACTCCTACTAATTATGTCCAAGCTGTTCAAGCCTCAGGTGGTGTCCCGCTTATTATCCCTGTTGGTGATCCCAAATGCGCTAAAGACTATATTTCTATGGTGGATAAACTGATTTTAACAGGTGGACAAAATGTAGATCTTGTTTTTTATGGCGAAGAAAAAGATACTAGCGATGATGATTTTCATCGTGATCGTGATTTATTTGAATTTGCCTTAGTAGATGAAGCTATTAAACAAAGAAAGCCGATTTTTTCTGTCTGCCGCGGAACGCAATTGATGAATATCGCCTTGGCTGGTTCGTTAAATCAAGATATCGAAAACCATTGGCAAGATGCACCATCTGATTACCTTAGTCAGCAAATGATTGTGTCAGATGATAGTGTCCTTCTTCCGATTTATGGAAAATCTAGCCAGATTAACTCCTTTCATCATCAGAGTATTAAGGAATTATCTCCTTTGTTAAGGGTGGTTGCTTACGACCCTAAAGATGATACCATTGAAGCTGTTGAATCTATCCATCCTGATATTCGATTTTTGGGTGTTCAATGGCATCCAGAGTTGCTCCATGAAAGCAGAGAGGAAGATCGTAGCTTGTTTGACTTTATTGTCAATGAGTTTTAAGCTAACTACAATAATCCGTTTCTTCTCGAAAGCTATAATAGTTCTTTTTCCCAATAATCAAGTGGTCTAAAAGCACAATTCCCATGTCCTCACAAGATCGCTTGAGTTTTTTTGTAAATTCTTCATCTTGAAAGCTAGGTTGGATAGCACCTGAGGGATGGTTATGAACGATAATCAAAGAGGTTGCCATATTTTTACAAGCGTAATGTAATACCTCCCTGATTTCCACAATAGAGCGTCTGACAGATCCGATAAAAAGAAGACGTTGTTCAATGATTCGATTTTGAGTGTCTAGATAAAAACCAAGAACATGCTCCTGTTTTAATTCCCCTAATTCAATCATTAGCTTCTCAGCTAGCATCTGACTCCCTAAAATGCGATCATTTTCTTCGACTTCTGCTTCTTGGATCCGTTTTGCCAACTCAAGCATGGCTTTAAGTTCGATTGCCTTAACGGGTCCGATACCTTTGATAGCTTGAAGTTCCTGTAAAGAAAGCTGGCGCAATTGTCCCAAATGGTCAATCTTATCGAGTATTTTCTGAGAAATACTGGCAACTGATTCTTTTTTTGTACCTGTTCTTAAACAAATAGCAAGCAACTCTTGTGTACTGAGTTGCTCTGGTCCTCGTAAGGCGAGTTTTTCTCTTGGCATTAGACTTGTTTTAGGAAATGTAATATTATACATAAAAAAGTACCTCCACTCTTTTATTCGTAAGTGAAGGTACTTTTACTTTTCTAATCCATATATTTTTTAAAGAAGGCTATGGTATCATCATTACAGGTGATGGCGCTTTGATCTAAGATATTGAGGTGAAAGACATGTTTGAGTTGATTTTCTTTACTACCGTATAAATGATAACTGTGCTCAATTTCTTTTTCGGTTAAGGTAGCTGCCAACAGGAGGCTTTCGGATCTGAGAAAATCAGCCACAGAGGTTGTAATAAAAGTAGGCGGGAAATTCAGCTTGATCTTATCTAAAACAGAAATTTTTTTCAGGTCGCGATAATAATGCTTTGACGACAAAAAGGCATGAAGCAACTTTTTAGTCTGCTTATCTTGCTTAGTTTCTTTTAAATCAAATTGATAAATCCCAGCATTTAAAGCAATCGCCTTTAACGCTAGCTGTTCAGGTTTATCAAAAGCGTAAAATCGGTTATAAGCTTGACTGTTAAGGTAGGTAACGTAAAGACTCAAGAGATGAGCTCCTGCTGAATCACCCACTGCAAATAGATTATTTGTATTCAACTGATAATTGGAGGCATTTTTTAATAACCAATGAAACACAAGATTAATGTCCTCCAACTGTGCTGGAAAACGATGTTCTGGTGCTAATCGGTAACTAAAATTGATAACAGCAAAGCCCCGCTGTGCTAAATTCATGCCATAATACTGATAAAGCTCCTTATCTCCATAAACCCAGCCACCTCCATGAACATTAATAATCACAGGAAGTTCTTTATCTTTGGTTTCTAATGGGCGATACAGATCAAGAATTTGCCACTGCTTATCGCTACCATAAAGGATATCTCTATGCTGTTCAATATCTTTGGGAATCATGAGGTCTTTATCTCTTCGACGGTCTGATGCCGCCATTGTTTGTCGCATCTCTTCAATAAATGTCATTATCTACTCCTTAAAAAGCTCCTTCCAACGCCCATAGCCCTCTTTATCCAAATCTTGATAAGCAATAAAACGCAGAGCTGCCGAATTGATGCAATAGCGTAACCCCCCTGTCTCTATCGGACCATCGTTAAAAACATGCCCTAGATGTGAGCCGACTTTCTGGCTTTTTACTTCAATTCGACGCATATGGTAGGAGAAATCATCGTGATAGGTGACTAGACGATTGTCTATGGGTTTTGTAAATGCTGGCCAACCACAGCCGGATTGATACTTATCAAGGGATGAAAAGAGTGGCTCACCACTGACAATGTCAACGTAGATACCCTTTTCAAAAAACTGATTGTATCGACCTGTAAAAGCTGGTTCTGTTGCAGCGTGTTGGGTGACTTGGTAAGCTAAGTCACCAATTTTTTGACGTAACGGTTCGTTATCTTTCATATCAAGTTCCTCTTTCTTGTTATTTTACGTTAAACCCTTAGAGATGTCCACTAAAAAACTAGGGTGATTTTCCCTAGCTTTTAACAATTATAGCTCTGCGCCATTTGTCGCGATAACTTTTTTGTACCAGTCAAATGATTTTTTCTTAGAGCGTTTAAGAGTGCCCTTACCGGCATTGTCACGGTCAACATAGATAAAGCCATAACGTTTTTTCATCTCGCCTGTTCCAGCTGAGACAAGATCAATTGGTCCCCAAGTGGTATAACCTAGTAATTCAACCCCATCTTCTGTAATGGCATCGCGCATGGTTTTAATATGTTGACGGAGGTAGTCGATACGGTAGTCGTCTTCGACATAACCATTTTCATCTGGGGTGTCAACAGCTCCCAAACCATTTTCGACGATGAACATTGGTTTTTGATAGCGATCCCAGATGGCGTTTAGGGTAATGCGAAGCCCCAGTGGGTCGATTTGCCACCCCCACTCAGAAGCATCAAGATAAGGGTTTTTTAAAGAAGCAAAGATATTGCCTGCTGTCTTCTCTGTGACCTCGGGATCACCTGATGCCACACGGCTTGAATAGTATGAAAATGAAACAAAGTCAACCGTATAGTCTCTTAATAACGCCAAGTCCTCTTCGGTGATGTCTAGTTCGATTCCCTCACGCTCCCATTTTTTCTTAGCGTAGTTAGGGTAGTAACCGCGCGCCTGAACGTCAATGAAGAAATAATTTTCACGGTCTTCTTGCATGGCTGCCCAGTAATCTCTTGGGTGGGCAGTGTTTGGATAATATTGTCCTGCTGCTAACATACAGCCAACTTTGTTTTCAGGATCAATCTCGTGGGCTAATTTTGTCGCAATGGCAGAAGCCACCAATTCGTGATGGGCTGCTTGATATTTAACCTGTGTTTCGTTTTCCCCTTCTTCAAAGTAAAGCCCTGCTCCCATAAATGGGGCATGTAAAATCATATTGATTTCGTTGAAGGTTAACCAATAGTTTACCAAACCTTTATAGCGCGTAAACAAGGTGCGACAGAGGCGTTCATAAAATTCTAGCATTTTGCGATTACGCCAGCCACCATACTCTGTCACCAAGTGCATAGGAATGTCAAAATGGGTAATGGTCACCAAAGGCTCAATATCGTATTTTCGACACTCTTTGAAAACATCTTCATAAAAGGCTAGACCTTCTTCATTTGGCTCTAGCTCATCACCCTTTGGAAAAATACGTGACCAGCCGATAGACATCCGAAAGGTTTTAAAGCCCATTTCTGCAAAGAGGGCAATGTCTTCCTTATAGCGATGGTAAAAATCGATAGCCTCCTTAGCAGGATAAAAATGCTCATCATCAAAATCAAAATGTTTGAGTTGCCCTGTGATAATTTTGATGCGGTCTTCACCAACTGGTGACACATCAACGTTAGCTAAACCACGACCACCTTCGTTATAAGCTCCTTCTAATTGGTTAGCAGCGGTTGCCCCCCCAAAAAGAAAGCCTTCTGGAAATTGTTTATCTGACATTATTGTTCTCCTTTATACTGTTAATTCAATTTGAATATTTTCAAATCCTAATACGCACGATTCATAGTATCCGTCACCCGTTACTCGTGGTCCACTCAGAACTGAATAACCATCTTCAAGAAACCTCTTTGTTAAGACATCAACAGCCTCCTTACTTCCTAAGTTAAAAGCAAAATGAATAAGCCCCAAGTGATCGATTGCACTAGGTTGCTCCACTACATCCTCCTTTGTCATAATTTCAAGACGCGTATGATCTTCAAAGGTTAGAAAATAGGATCTAAACCTTTTCTGAGGATTATGATAGAGCTGATTTGCCCTAGCTCCAAAATAGGTTTCAAAGAAATTTCGCATTCCTTCCAAATCTCGTGCATAAATGGCAATATGATCAATTTTCATGAGATATTATCCTTTCTTTAAATCATATTATAAA
Organism: Streptococcus porcorum; assembly: GCF_053203725.1. Taxonomy (NCBI): domain Bacteria; kingdom Bacillati; phylum Bacillota; class Bacilli; order Lactobacillales; family Streptococcaceae; genus Streptococcus; species Streptococcus porcorum. Next base: position 16,633 of record NZ_JBRUDG010000038.1, read on the forward strand.
TCATTTTGGAACCCTTTTCTTATCAGATGATAAGAAAAACTGATACTATCCTATGATTTAGATTAACTCTAAATCAACAAAAGCCTTGTAAAGACCGTCATCCTCGACATCTGCTGTAACCTTATCTGCCATAGCCAGAATTTCTTGGCCACCATTTCCCATAGCGACACCAATCTCACAATAGTCCAGCATGGGAATATCAATCTTAGCATCTCCAAACGCTATGGTATCCCTTCTATCGGCACCTAAGTGGGCTAGTAGAGCATCAACGGCCTGTGCCTTATCAATCCCTTTAACCCCTAAATCACCAAAGAGAGCTGTTTCGCCCCGTCCGCCCCAGGTATGTGCTTCTAGATTTGGAAAAGCTTGAATGGAATCTAGGTGATCTTGATAGCTTGACAGAATAAAACTAATTTTATTGAGATCATCTCGGTAAAGCTCTGCACCATGGGTCATTTGATCTAAAAAGTTAGTTGTTACTTGTTCTTGCTCTTTAGGATCTACAATTCCCTTGCGATTAACATACTCAGCCATAACAGCTGGTGCGGCTTCTCTAAAATCCTCAGAAGCAAACAAGCCGTTATTAGATTCCAGATAAAAAGCTAGCCCTTTTTCTTGCAACCACTCTACAACACGGATTGCCTCATTTTTAGCAATTAACTGGTGTAAAATAACCTTGCCGTCATCCTCAACATAAGAGCCGTTACCTCCAATCATCCCATCAATGCCAATCTCCCAAATCTCCTCTTGCATCTCCGCACGGCTACGCCCCGTACAGACATAAACACGATGCCCATTGGCACGCGCCTGACGAATAGCTGTCACAGCTGACGCTGGGATACGATTATGGTAATCCACCAAGGTCCCATCCACATCTAGGAAGATGATTTTTTGTGTCATTTTCTTACTCCTTCTCTCATGTTCTGACTACACTATTTTTTCATTACAAATACTTTGTTCATATTGCTAACAATCAAAAACTTCCTTAGTCAAGGGATTAATGACTTTTTCTAACACAAAGCCAGCCTCGTCCCAATGGATTTGACAGATAGCACAGTTACCAAAGGTAAAGCCATCTGGTAGCACCATACCTTGCTGCAAGATAAAGCCCCACATAGCAGCGCCATGACTAACAGCTAGTAGGGTTTCCCCATCATGGTTTTCAAGTAAAGCTTCCAAACAAGCTGCTACACGGTCGCCAACTTGACGAATGTCCTCACCACCATAAGGAACCAACAGATCCTCAAAAGACTGACTTCCTGGTCTATGCTTTGGCAGGAGCTCTTCTTCTCTAGCTTCAAAAACACCAAAACTCATCTCTTTTAAACCCTTAACTTGCTCAAAAGGAGTATCTGTTATCAACTCTAGCGTATCTCTTGCTCGCTCCTGTGTTGAAGCATAGGCGAAGTCAAAGGTAACGCCCGCCTCCTCAAAATAGGTTTTAGCTGATAACGCCTGCTCTTTCCCTTTTTCTGTCAAAGGAGAATCACACCAACCTTGAACACGTTTTTGTGAGTTAAATAGGGTCTGTCCATGTCGCATCAAATAAAGTTTAACAGCCATTTTATAACCTCCTGAAAGTTTGTTTACTAATAGTATAGTACCTTCTCATAGCAAAATCTTATCCTATCCTGTGAAAAACTGATAGTATCCTAAGAAAAAGGGAGACAAACCTAATTTGTCATCCCTCTACATCTTTAGGCTCTATAATTTCTGTAGTGGGTAAGAACACCGTGGAAATTATGGAGCCTTTTTGAATATAGAAAAAGGTCCCATATGACCTATAATGAAAAGCGACGAAACTCACATTAGAAAGGGTTCAT
>NZ_JBRUDG010000039.1:0-17178 GCF_053203725.1 Streptococcus porcorum
TTCAGGAACTTTGAAAACTTTAAAAAACGGATTTTGATTGCCTTGAACATAAAGAAAGAGAGAACGAATTTCGTCCTCTCTAGGTGTTAGCTTTTCATCTACCCACTACAGTTGACAAAGAGCCAAAGAATTATAGTCATACCAGCTTGATTTATTCTTCAATAATATCAATATCTGCGCCTAAAGCACGTAATTTCTCAATAATGTTAGAATAACCACGTAAAATAAATTCAATATTAGTGATTTCTGTTCTTCCTTTAGCCATCAAACCTGCTGTGACTAAGGCAGCCCCTGCACGAAGGTCTGTCGCTTTAACAGGAGCTCCCGTCAACTGATTTGGACCATCATAAATAATGGTTGAGCCAATTGTTTTAATATTGGCACCCATGCGCGCTAACTCTGGCACATGATTGACACGCTTTTCATAAATCGTATCAACTAAATTCCCACGTCCCTCAGCTTTCAATAATAAAGGGGTCACAGGCTGTTGTAAGTCCGTTGCAAAACCAGGGTAAGGAGCAGTACGGATATTAACTGGTTTTAAAGCTTCTTGTTTTTCTACAAAAATACTATCTTCTTCAATTGTCATCCGAACACCCATCTCATCCAACTTCGCAATGAAACTTTCTAAATGCTCGTATAAAACATTCGTGACTCGAATCCCTTTACCCACAGCAGCAGCAAGAGCGATATAAGAGCCAGCCTCGATACGATCTGGAATAACTTGATGACGCGTCGAACCTAAATAATCAACCCCTTCAATAGTAATCACATCTGTCCCTGCACCGCGAATACGAGCTCCCATGTTATTTAATAAAGTGGCCACATCAATAATCTCAGGTTCCCTAGCAGCATTTTCAATAACAGTTTTTCCCTTTGCCTTAACAGCCGCAATCATGGTATTGATAGTAGCACCTACTGTCACAATATCAAAATAAATATGAGTTCCATGCAATTGACCACTTTCTGTAGCTAAACGCATGTTATCTCCCTCATAGGAAACTTTAGCTCCCATAGCTTCAAAAGCTTTTAAGTGCAAGTCAATTGGACGTGGCCCTAAATCACAACCACCTGGCAAACCTACAGTCGCTTCTCCAAAACGTCCCAACAAACTACCATAAAAATAATACGAAGCACGTAAACTATTGATTTTTCCATAAGGCATGGGGATATTTTTGACCCCACGAGGATCGATTTCTAAAGTTTCCCCCTCACGAATCACACGAGCTCCCATGATTTCCATAATTTCAATCAAGCTATCAACATCACTAATTGCTGGAACACCGTCTAAAATAACGATATCATCAGCTAGCAAAATAGCAGGAATTAAGGCAACCACACTATTTTTAGCACCAGATACAGCAACTTCACCTGTCAATGGTTTACCACCATTGATGACAATTTTTCTCATACTTTCTATTCTTTCATAAATAATATTTCAACCTTCTTATTGTATCATTTAGTAAACAATTTGACAAATAGAATTATCTATTTTTTACATTTTTATCACTAAAATATTACAAAAGCATGACACTCCAGAGTATCATGCTTTTTTTCTAATTAAACTAATGAAAGTAATAAATCTACTTAAAGGTAATGCTTTAAGCTATCAACCTTATCCAAACGTTCCCAAGGAAGATCAATATCCGTACGTCCCATATGACCATAAGCTGCCGTTTGTTTATAAATTGGACGCTTCAAATCAAGCATCTGAATAATACCAGCTGGACGCAAATCAAAAACTTGGCGCACAGCCGCTTCTAATTCTGACTCTGCAACCGTACCAGTCCCAAAAGTGTCTACCCTAATAGAAACCGGGTGAGCTACCCCGATGGCATAGGCAAGCTGAACTTCTGCTTTTTTAGCAAAACCTGCTGCAACAATATTTTTAGCAATATAACGCGCTGCATAAGAAGCTGATCGATCCACTTTTGTGGCATCTTTTCCTGAAAAGGCTCCTCCGCCGTGGCGCGCATAACCACCATAAGTATCGACGATAATCTTACGACCAGTTAAACCTGAATCTCCTTGAGGGCCTCCAATTACAAAACGTCCTGTAGGATTAATAAAATATTTTGTCTCCTCATCAAGATACTTTTCTGGGATAACTGCTTTAATAACCTTGTCAATCACATCTTGATGAATCTGCTCATTTGAGACTTCTGGATCATGCTGCGTGGAAATGACAACGGTATCTACACGAACAGGTTGATTATCTTCGTCATATTCCACAGTAACTTGACTTTTAGCATCTGGACGAAGGTAGGCAATTTGACCAGATTTACGCAATTCTGCTAAACGACGGACCAAAGCATGACTAAGCGAAATCGGCAGCGGCATCAACTCTGGTGTTTCATCTACCGCAAAACCAAACATAAGTCCTTGGTCTCCTGCCCCAATCAAATCCAATGGATCTTGCTCCTCATTTCCACGAACCTCAAGAGCCTCATTCACCCCTTGTGCAATATCAGGTGATTGTTCCACTAAAGATGGATGCACACCTACAGCTTCTGCAGAAAAACCATACTCTCCTTTAGTATAACCAATCTCAGCAATAGTATCACGGACCACACGGTGAATATCAACATAAGCTGTGGTTGAAATCTCGCCAAAAACATGAACTGATCCTGTATAAACCACTGTCTCTGCTGCAACGTGTGCTTCTGGATCTTGCTCTAAAATAGCATCTAAAATAGCATCTGAAATTTGGTCTGCAATCTTATCTGGGTGCCCCTCAGATACTGATTCAGACGTGAAAAGTTTACGTTCTGACATTTGACATGTCCCCCTTTTAAATAATAAGTCACTTAAAAATACAAATCGTCTCTGATTTTCAAGTCAGTTAAAAAGTTACAAAGCACTGATTGAGACAACAATCACCTTTTCGGGACTAATTAACTTATCCATTATATCATTGTCTTTTCAAAATAGAAAATCTTTTTAAAAATTTGACATAGTTATTTTCTATAAGCAGTCATATACTTTTTGAATAACTTGAAATCACCCAAGGTTTTGCTATACTTATCTTATGAAAACCTACGAAAAAATCTACCTTGAATTAAAACACCAACCCGATTATATCAGCGGAGAAACGTTAGCAGAAAATTTATCTGTTTCACGAACTGCAATTTGGAAAGCCATCAAAACTTTAGAAAATAAAGGACTAACGGTTGAATCCACAAAAAATAAAGGCTATAAGCTTGTTAGCGGAGATCTCTATCTTAAAGACCAATTAGAAGAACGATTAAACTTCCCTGTTCAAATCCTTGAAAAAAGTCAATCCACTCAGATCGATGCCAAAAATGGACTAGAGAAAGGAGCTCCTGCTCCTACTCTTTACTTAGCTCAAGAGCAAACAGCTGCTAAAGGAAGATTCGGTCGATCTTTCTTTACGGATAAAACAGGTGGCATCTATATGTCCTTACACCTTAAACCCAATTGCCACTATCAGGATGTGAAACCTTATACCATTATGGTAGCAAGTAGCTTGGTGAAGGCAATCTCTCGATTAACAGGTATAGAATGTGATATCAAATGGGTTAATGATATTTATTTAAATGGTAAAAAAATTGCTGGTATCTTAACAGAAGCTATAACATCAGTTGAGACAGGTCTAGTAACAGATGTCATCATCGGAGTAGGCATCAATTTCTTTATTTCTACCTTTCCTGAAAATTTATCGGAAATAGCAGATAACCTTTTTCAAACAACTCCAAGTATTACGAGAGAAGATTTAATTTGCAGTATGTGGAACATTTTTTTTGAAACTCCTGAATATGACTTGGTGAAATACTACAAGGATAAGTCACTTGTCCTTCATCAAACCATTACTTACCTTGAACAAGAACAAGAAAAACAGGCTAAAGTATTAGACATTACCAACCGTGGGGAATTGCTGATCCAAACTGGAGAAGAAAAAAAGACGCTCTCCAGTGGTGAAGTTCGCCTTATTTCTTGGTAGTCTTATCAATAGCCTTCATTACGCGACTAAGTACCAAACTCGTATAAAGTTTTCTAATCAATAAAAATGCCCAAAAGCCTGCAAAAAAATACTCTTGATCAAAGATCGCTTGGTTAAACAAATAGGTTTCTACGGCTGTACCTAAAGCAAAAATAAGAAATTGTTGTCTTGTCATGGTGACATTATAGCATAATTTCTCAAATAAAACATACCAAAAACACATTAGAAAGGGGTAAAATAGACTCCTCCTAATGTGTTTTTTCATTCATAAATTAAAATGTCTAGCTTTCTTCCACGATAATTTTGTCAGCCAAAAAATCAAATCCTTCTGGGATAATGAAAGCTCCTTGGTCTTCTTTATGATTTTCTGTCTCACTATCTTGCTTTTGCGCTTTTAGTTGCTTAGCAAACTCTGATCGAATGCGGTTGAAATCCTCTTTAGGAACTGCCATGATTTTAGGGGAGAAATCGGCCACCTTACTCATAATATTTCCAACAATTGTGTTCAAATCTTCACGACGCATAGCTTGTTCAGCATTAAATGCGGCATCAAAAGCCAAGATGGCATTGTCGCTATTTGCAAGAACAGGTTCTGATCCCAGCAAAAGAGCTCGATTTTGTGGTGAAATACTATCTAAAATTTCATTCCAAGCAGATTTTAAAGCGTCCAAATAAGCTCTAGATTGCTCACTGTCCTCCACCGTTTCTTTCATAATGGTCATAATTTTAACCTTATCAACCTTGTAGGTTACTTGTGACTTAAGTTGAGAAAGATTGGAACTAGACTTCACTGATCCTGTTTCCAGTTTTTTTAGTGCCTGCTTTAATTCTGCGATCTCAGCTTGAAGATGGCTTAATTCTTGCGTCAACTCCTCTGTTAGACCAATATGATTTCCCTTTTCCTCTGCTAATCTGATGGTCATCATTTCCGCATAAACTTTCGGATGGGAACCATTTTTTATATCTTGCAAGGCCTTTGTGACCTCCTCAATCATGGCAAAGAGACGTTCTTTAGGAAGTTGCAAGTTCATCTCAAACACTTGACCAGAATGGGTGTTCGTACCGCCTGTTTGAACAACTAAGAGATCTCTAAAATATTGTAGTAAGTCGGTTGCAAAACGACTCATACTTTTTCCATTCTCAAAAATGGTGTTCAAATTATCTAAGGCCGCACTTGCATCTTGCTCACGGATATGAGCAACATAGTCATCTAAAGCCTTTAAACTAATACTTCCTGTAATTTCTTCTGCTATGCTGACTTCTACACGATGATGGCGTGTTAAACTAAGTGCCTGATCCAAAATTGATAAAGCATCACGCATTCCCCCTTCAGCTCTTCTAGCAATAATTTCTAGAGCCTCTTGGTCAAAATCAATTCCTTCCTTATCAAGAATAAATGCAAGATGGTCACAAATAGCAAGAGTATTGATCGCTTTAAATTCAAAGCGTTGAACACGAGATAAAATTGTTGCTGGAATTTTATGTAGTTCCGTGGTCGCTAAAATAAAAACGACATTTTCTGTTGGTTCCTCAAGCGTTTTCAAAAGAGCATTAAAAGCACCTGTGGAGAGCATATGGACCTCATCAATGATATAAACTTTATATTTTGCAACACTGGGAGCATAAGTCGATTTATCACGAATGTCTCGAATTTCATCCACACCATTATTTGAAGCGGCATCAATCTCAATCACATCCTCAAGGCTACCTTCTGTGATCGCTTGACAAATATAACAAGTATTACAAGGCTCTCCTCCTACTTGATTAGGGCAGTTCATCGCTTTAGCAAATATCTTGGCAGAACTTGTTTTTCCTGTCCCACGTGGACCTGAAAAAAGATAGGCATGACTTATTTTTTCATTTTCTACCGCCTGACGTAGTGTAGTGGCAATTAAAGATTGCCCTACCATTTCTTCAAAGGTTTGGCTACGATACTTACGATATAAGGCTTGATACATTAACTCTCAACTCCAAACATACTAAAGTCCCATGTTGTTTTTTCCACTAGAAGTGTTACAAATTGTTCTAAATAAGCTTGGTCAAGATCGTCGTAATCTCCCACTAAATGTGAATCCAAATCCAAGACCCCTATCAATTGTCCTTCTTTTACCATCGGAACAACAATCTCGCTTCTTGCTGCTGAATCACAAGCAATATAGTTAGCATGTTTTGTCACATCATCAACAATCATAGTCTGCCTCTTTTGTGCAACCTCGCCACAAACTCCCTTTCCTAAAGCGATCCGAACACAAGAAACTCCACCTTGAAACGGTCCTAAAATCAATTCCTTTCCATCAAAAAGATAAAATCCTGTAAAAACAGAATTTGGTAGTGTTTGCTTCAAAAGAGCACTCATATTGGATAAATTGGCTAAAGCACTACTTTCTTTCTCCAACAATAATCCTGCTTGTGCCAACATCAGTTCATAGACATTTTTTTTATCTTGCTCTGTCATTCTAGTCTCCTTAACAGTCATTCTTATCTATTATAGCAAATTTCTTTTCCACATCACATAAAAAAGAAAGATAGCCAAGGAAATCCTAGGCTACCCTTAATTGCTAATCTTAATAGTACTCCCCTTGACGGTAGTTCCATGAGTTAAAGTGATCAGATAAATGCATCATAATTTTATCAATATCCAAACCTTTACGGATCACAACTGGACATGGCTCAATAGAACGGCTACCTTCACCTTGCTCAGGGATTAACTTACCATCTGCATCAACCATTGAAACCATAACACCTTGCTCATAGCGTGTTTCAATAGTTTTATCTGGTTGGATTGAGGCTACATAATCATCTGCTTCAATAACAAGGTCAACCTTAGATTCGATACGCTCACCGATTCCCTCAACTTTACCGCGGTTTCCTTTACCTGATGGGTTAGCTGATGAAGCATAGACCATTTTTCCTTCTTTTTCCCACATCTCTTTAGCGATTTGCTCACCTGCAACACCAAATTTGATAACAAAACATGATGTCCCACGCACATCTGTCATCAACTCCTCACGACCATCACCAAAAGCTTGAAGTTTGGCATAAGCATCTTCACGCCATGGCAAGATACAACCTAAAAGAATATCTTCATCCCAATGTTTTTGGTAAAAGGCATCAATTTCTGGTGTTAATTGAGCAAGGGCACGAAGCTCTTCCATGCTACCGCAAAGGACAACACCTGGTTTATTACGATTACGTTCTTTGGCATCAAATTTACGCTCCAAACCAGCTTTATCAGATGTCATGATGATGTAACCAACCTTAGTTGGACACACGATACATCCTCCTTCACCATTAAGAATATCAAATCCTTCTTGTGAAAGATTGCCGTCCCATTGAATGTGTTTTGTCATAATATATTCTCCATCTAAATTTCTAAATACTTATCCATTTTATCATGTTGTTAACTGAAAATCAATCTATTTTCAGAATTTTCCAAACTATTATCTCTATTGCCAATAACTTGGACGATTTTTCTCATATTCTGCAATCAAATCCTCAAATTGCAAAGTAATCCCAATATCATCCAAACCTTCTATCAATTTTTTCTTCCAGTCAGCATCAATCTCAAATGAAAATTCTCCAACTGGTGAAATAATTTTTTGTTGAGGTAGGTCCACAGTAACCTCATCTTCTGGCGAAAGATTAGCTAATTGTTCTCTAACCTCTATAGGTTGAACAATCGGAAGCATGCCATTATTTAATTCATTATTGTAATGAATATCACCAAAGGATCCTGCTATCACCACTTTAAAGCCATAATCTTCTAGAGCCCAAGCTGCATGTTCTCGAGACGAACCAGCACCAAAGTTATCTCCTGTAATCAAGATAGTAGCTTTTCGATAGGCCTCTTGATTAAAAATAAAATCAGGATTTTCAGTATAGTCATCATCTAGGTAGCGCCAAGAGTACATCAAATACTTTCCAAAACCCTTTTTATCAATTAACTTTAAAAATTGTTTAGGAAGAAGTTGATCCGTATCGATATTATCATTCATTAAAGGGACAGTAGTTCCTTTATAGACTGTAAATTTTTCCATCTTGCCTCCTATTGCACTTCTGGTAATTGACGAACATCTACAAAGTGGCCTGCAATAGCTGCTGCTGCTGCCATCGCTGGACTACACAGATGAGTTTTTGCTCCAAAGCCTTGGCGATCTTCAAAGTTACGATTACTTGTTGAAGCACAATGCACTCCTGAAGGAACCTTATCCGGATTCATTCCTAAACACATGGAACAACCAGGATCACGCCACTCAAAACCAGCCTCTATAAAGACCTTATCAAGTCCAAGTTTCTCTGCTGCACGCTTGACAGGGCGACTTCCTGGAACCACAATGGCAGTGACATGAGGAGCAATCTTTTTCCCTTTCACAACTTTTGCTGCCAAGGCTAAATCACTCAAACGAGCATTCGTACAAGATCCTAAAAAGACATAACCAATTTCAATATCCTCTGCCTTTTGACCAGGTTTTGTTCCCATATATTCATAGGCTCTCTCATCATTCATATCTCTAATTTCTGGAAAAGCTTGATCAAAAGAAACCCCCATCGCAGGATTGGTTCCCCAAGTCACCATAGGAGCCAAAGTCGAAACATCCATTCGAATCACCTTGTCATACACAGTATCTGAATCTGATACCAGTGTTTTCCAATCGGCTACTGCCTCTTCAAAATCTTTCGGAGCGCCAGGACGACCTTTTAAATAATCAAAAGTCGTTTGATCAGGGTTCATAATTCCCATCTTAGAGCCAAATTCAATAGACATATTACAAATGGTCATCCGCTCTTCCATACTCAAGCGATCAATTGCTTCTCCAGTATATTCAACCACATAACCAACTCCACAAGCAACCCCATACTCAGCAATCAAAGCTAATATAAAATCTTTAGAATAAACACCTTTTTGAGGTTTTCCAGTAAACTCAACCAACATGCGTTTAGGTTTAACTTGCCAGATTGTCTGTGTTGCAAAAACATGCTCGACCTCTGAGGTACCGATACCAAAAGCAATCGCACCAAATGCTCCATGTGTTGCGGTATGACTATCCCCACAAACGATAAATTTCCCTGGTTGTGTCTTTCCAGTTTCTGGACCGACCATATGTACAATACCCTGATTTTCAGAACCATGTGGTGCATGCTCTATCCCAAAATCCTTAACATTTTTCGCTAAAGCATCAATTTGTGCCTTGGAAATAACATCTCGAATATCATAAATGTTAACAGTTGGGACATTGTGGTCAAAAGTGCCAAAAGTTAAATCAGGGCGACGTAGTTGACGTCCTGCATCTCTTAGACCTTGGAAGGCTTGGGGACTGGTCACTTCATGTATATAATGTTGGTCCACATACATGAGTTGAGGTTCTCCTTCATTTCCTGTAATAACATGACGGTCCCATAATTTATCAAAAATCGATTTTCCACTCATTTTTTACTCCAAATCAGATATAATATCAAGCCATCTACGATAAGTCCAATATACCATGTCACAATAAAGTACCATTTTCTTGTCTTATGTCGCCATTGATAAGCGGCAAACATGGCACCCATTCCACCTAATAAAAGGCTCTCTAGTAGTAAGACTTTCTCTGGAATACGCCACTGTTTTCTTCTAGCTTTTTTCTTATCGCTAACATAAGTCATATAAACTAAAAGATTCCAAAACAGTAGGCCAATCGTCAATTGTATCGCCATCACTTATAAATGACTTATGATCGCTTGGGTCATCTCAATCGTAGTCGCTTCACCCCCAAGATCTCTCGTCAAAACGCCTTGAGCAAGAGTCTTAGCAACAGCTCCTTCAATCATCTCAGCTCCAGCTACCTCACCAAAACTTTCGCGTAACATCATTGAAACCGATAAAATCATACTAATGGGATTCGCAATCCCTTGTCCCGCAATATCTGGTGCTGAACCATGAATAGGCTCATACAAACTTGGTCCATTTTCAGAATGACTAGCCGAAGGCATTACCCCCAATGTTCCAGGTAAAACACTGGATTCATCGGATAGGATATCACCAAATAGATTTTCAGTTACCACAACATCAAATCGGGCAGGGTTAGTAATCATCATCATAGCAGCAGAATCCACTAATTGATGTTCCAAGGTAACTTCTGGGTACTCCTTTGCAACCTCTTCAGCTACTTGACGCCATAATTTTGATGTCGCTAAAACATTTTGTTTATCAATGCTGGTCACTTTTTTTCTACGACCACTAGCAATGTCAAACGCTTTTCGCATAATACGACGAATTTCATCAGCAGAATAATCATTAGTATCTCTTGCGGAATCCTCATTTAAGAGATGCTCTCCAAAGTAAATCCCACCTGTCAACTCACGAACAACTACAAAATCTACCCCTTCAATCCGCTCAGACTTTAAGGGAGAAAGATGTTTTAAGGCATCAAAAATCTTAACTGGGCGAATATTAGCAAATAAATTCAATTCTTTACGAATCGCCAACAAGCCTTGTTCTGGACGAACAGGAGCATCATCATACTGAGGACTACCAATAGCTGCCAATAGAATCGCATCTGCTTGCTGACTAGCAGATAAGGTGTCTTCTGGAAGGGGATGACCAACTTGATCAATCCCAGCTCCTCCAAATGCCTTTTCTTCAATACTATAATGAAAGTCAATTTTTTTAGCAACAGCAGATAGAACTTCTAATCCTGCCGCCATAATTTCTGGGCCGATACCGTCTCCTGCTAAAGTCACAATTTTTTTTGTCATATGTCGCCTCATTTATTTATTTGGAAATTCAAGGTCTTTTTCAGATACTTTATGACCAATCTCACCAGAGTTTTCTTTTTGAACAAGTGTATTGGCATTAATGTACGCAATTGCTCCAGCTTTTAGAACATCAAAGTCAATCCCTGAAGCATTGAAAATCGTACCAGTGTCAACATTTTCAACAGAAACCGAAACACGCGCCTGTGCATCAATGCCATCTGTAACAGCATCCATACTATAGCTAAGCAATTTCACGGTCTGGTTGAAGAATTTATCAACAGCATTATAAATCGCCTCAACTGATCCCTTACCATTGGCAATCACTTCAACCTCTTCTTGATCAATATTCACCATAATAACATCTGCAGTGACGGTATCATCAACGTTTGATGTCAACTTAAGATCTTTAAAGTGGAAGCCTTCTGGGTTTTCGATATCATTACCTGCAACCAAGGCACGAATATCTGCATCTGTAATGTCATGTTTTTTATCTGCCAAGGCTTTAAATTTAGCAAATAATGCTGTGATTTCTGATTCCTCAAAGCCAAGATCCAGTTCTTTTAATTTTTCAACAAAGGCATGTCGTCCAGAAAGTTTACCAAGTGGCAGTGAGTTTTTCTTAACTCCAACCAATTCTGGAGTAATAATTTCATAGGTCAATGGATTTTTTAGGACGCCATCTTGATGGATACCTGATTCATGCGAAAAAGCATTTCCTCCAACAACTGCTTTATTTTTAGGAATCGCAATACCTGAAAAACGTGATACTAATTCAGCAGTATTAACAGTTTCTTTTAAGACAATTGGACTTTCAGCTTGATAATAATCCTCACGAATATTAAGGGCAACAGCCACCTCTTCAAGAGCAGCATTTCCTGCACGTTCTCCAATACCATTGATCGTCCCTTCAACACGACCTGCGCCATTTTTAACCGCAGCAAGCGTATTAGCGACAGCCATGCCAAGATCATTGTGACAATGTGGGCTAAAGATGATCTGACGTTCAGATTTCACATTTTCAATTAGATATTTAAAAATATGGCCATATTCTTCAGGTGTGGTGAAACCAACTGTGTCAGGAATATTGATGTAAGTCGCCCCAGCATCGACAGCTGTTTGCACTACTTGTAAAAGATAATCTAACTCTGTTCGTGTCGCATCTTCAGGCGAAAATTCCACTACCTCAAATTTAGAACGCGCATAAGACACATGCTCTGTGATAAGTTGCAAAATTTCTTCCTTAGATTTTTTTAGTTTAAATTCTCGGTGAATAGGACTAGTTGCAATAAACACATGAATTTGTGGGAATTTTGCATCTTTAATCGCCTCATAGCAGGCATCAATATCAGATTTAACGGATCGAGCAAGACCTGATACTGCTGTTGTTTTCATAGCCGCTGCAATCTGTTTCACTGCTTCAAAAGAATCTGGACTAGCTGCTGGAAAACCAGCTTCAATTGACGAAATCCCCCACTTTTCCAGCTGTTTGGCAATAGCAACTTTTTCTTTAATCGAAAAGTTGACACCTGGGGTTTGCTCTCCATCACGAAGAGTTGTATCAAGAAATTCCACTTTGTGCATAAGAATACCACTTTCTAAAATCTAATAAAATAAAAAACATCTCCCGGAAAACCAGCGAGATGTTTTTCACTATCCCGCTTGGTAAGCCAAACAGGACTAATGCAATTTCCAGCATTAGCCCTCCTGTCGCAACAACAATGTAAATGAAATTGTTTGAATAGACATTTGACTTTTCCTCTCGATGTAATAATTATTAATATAGTACCTTCTTTTTTTTTAATTGTCAATAAATAATTGCTGATTAATGCAAATTTTCTGAAAAATCTGTCAACATCTGGAAATAGAAAAAGAGAGGGAAATCCCCTCTTACTTCTCATTTAAGATACTAGCAACTTTTGTATTGATTAAATCAATCGCAACCACATTACTAACACCTTCTGGAATGACAATATCTGCATAACGTTTTGTTGGTTCAATAAACTGATGGTACATAGGCTTTACAACACTGGTATATTGCTCAATGATACTATCCAAACTACGACCACGCTCTAACATATCGCGCTTTATACGTCGGATAATGCGAATATCATCATCTGTATCAACAAAAATCTTAATGTCCATCAAATCACGAAGGCGTTTGTCTTCCATGACTAAAATCCCTTCGATAATAAAAACATCCTGAGGTTCCTGACGATAAGTCTTTTCACTACGCGTATGCTGGGTATAATCATAAATAGGAATATCGACTGGACGCCCTTCAATCAACTCTTTTAGTTGTTCAATCATAAAATCAGTATCAAAAGCCAAAGGATGATCATAATTGGTCTTAATACGTTCATCAAAGGTTAAATGATCTTGATTTTTATAGTAAGAATCATGTTCAATCATAGCAATTTTAGCATCTGGAAAATTAGCTAAGATTGCCTGGGAAACACTTGTTTTCCCTCCACCAGATCCACCTGTAACACCAATGATAATAGGTTTTTTGCGCATTATTTTCTCCATTTTAAAAACTGTCTTTCTGAACTATTCTACACTATTTTTAGAAATTTGACCACCTATAAAGAACAGAACATCAGAACAAGGTGCATTTATGTTATAATAGAGTAAATGTTAGGGAAATGAGGCTACAACATGTTAAAACTTGGTATTATTGGAACGGGAAGTATCTCCCATCATTTTATCGAAGCTTGTCGCCTTTCAGGCGCATATCAATTAGCCGCTGTCTATTCTCGACATCAGGAAACGGCTGAAACTTTTATCACAAATTATTCAAATTGTAACATTTTTACAGATTTAAGGGAATTTCTAACCAGTGATCTTGACATCATCTACATCGCAAGCCCGAATTCCATTCATTTTGAACAAGCTAAGGCTGCCATCAAAGCAAAAAAACATGTGATTGTTGAAAAACCAGCGTTTTCAACACCAAAAGAACTCCAAGAGATTCTTCAATTGGCTAAAGATAATCACGTTTTTTTCTTTGAAGCTGCAAGAAATATCCATGAAAAAGCTCTTGAAACCGTTAAACTGTTTCTATCTCATAAGACAATTATCGGAGCAAGCTTTAATTATGCTAAATATTCTTCAAAAATGAACGCCCTACTAAATGGTGAGCATCCAAATATTTTTTCCTCTAAATTTTCAGGAGGGGCTCTAGCTGACTTAGGTGTTTATCCCATCTATGCTGCTATTTATTTATTTGGAAAACCACTTTTAGCAAACTATACGGCGAGCTTACTTGATTCTGGAGTCGATATCAACGGTGATGGCAACCTTATTTACCCAGACTTTCGTGTTAGCATCAAGACAGGTAAAAACTATGAGACCACCTTACCTGCAGAAATCTATACCACAGATGGAACGCTTATTCTGAATCACATCCAAGCAATTAGCTCGGTAACTTTTAAAAAACACGATGGGTCTTGTGAAGAGCTCTCCCTTAACAACCTTCAGCATCCTATGCTAGAAGAAGTCATTTGTTTTTCCAATATTATCAAATCAAATGACCTAACACACTATCACTCCTTATTAGAGCTGGCTCAAGGAGTCAGCCACACCCTTTTTACCATGCGACAAGATGCTGGTATTAGATTTGAGGCAGATTATGATTAACCAATTTCCGAAAGTCTGGCAAGACCAGATGACGCAATTCAATTTTGACACCTTCACTCCTATCCAAACAAATGCATTTGATCCCATTACATCTGGAGATAACCTACTTGGTATTAGTCCTACAGGAACAGGTAAAACCCTTGCTTATTTATGGCCAAGTCTCTTAAAACTGAAGCCTAAAAAATCACAACAACTCCTTATCCTAGCTCCTAATACAGAGTTAGCTGGTCAAATTTTTGAGGTAACCAAATTATGGGCCGAACCTCTAGGATTGGTAGCACAGCTTTTCTTATCTGGCTCTAGTCAAAAAAGACAAATTGAACGCCTAAAAAAGGGACCTGAAATTCTCATTGGTACTCCTGGACGTGTGTTCGAGTTGATTAAACTTAAAAAAATTAAAATGATGAATGTAGATACCATCGTTTTGGATGAATTTGATGAACTCCTCAGTGAGTCACAGTTCCATTTTGTGGATAATATCTTAAGACGGGTTCCACGTGAACATCAACTCATCTACATGAGCGCGACCTCTAAAATCGATCACGCTAAACTCGCAGAAAATACAATTAAAATTGATGTTAGCGAGCAAGAAGAGAGCCAAATCAAACACTATTATATGTTGCTAGATAAACGCGAACGTTTAGAATTTTTAAGAAAATTCTCCAATATATCTGATTTTCGTGCCCTTGTTTTCTTTAATAGTTTATCAGATTTAGGAGCAGCTGAGGAGCGTTTGCAATTTGCTAATAGCAATGCTGTATCTCTTGCTAGTGATATTAATGTCAAGTTTAGAAAAGTTATTATTGAAAAATTTAAGAACCATCAATTATCGCTTCTTTTAGCTACTGACCTTGTCGCTAGAGGAATTGATGTGGATAACTTAGAATATGTCATCAATTTTGAAGTTCCTAGAGATAAAGAAGCCTATACCCATCGCGCTGGTCGTACAGGACGAATGGGAAAAGACGGTATCGTTATTACTTTTGTTACTCATAAAGAAGAATTAAAGCAACTTAAAAAATATGCTACCGTCAAGGAAGTAAAATTGAAAAACCAACAACTTTTTATTTTGTAACTCCAATAAAAAACTTCTATCCTTGAAAGGATAGAAGTTTTTTTGATTTATAATGATTATTGAATATCAAAGACCACTGATTTGACACGAGTCATTGCTTCAATTGAGTAACGGATACCTTGTGTACCAGCACCTGAACCTTTAACACCCAAGAATGGGAAGTTATCTGTTCCACGTTGTGTTTTGTTGTTGATATGCACTGTACCAACTTCAAGTTTCTCTGCAATTGCAAAAGCTTTAGGGAAATCTTGAGTAAAGACTGCTGATTGTAGCCCAAACTCTGACTTGTTCGCAATTTCAATAGCTTCTTCAACTGATTTCACACGAATAATTGGAAGAACTGGACCAAATGGCTCTTCCCAAGCAACACGCATATCTGTTGTAACATGGTCAAATAAAGTTGGCCATAGAAGGTTGCCTTCACGTTTGAATGGTGTTAATTCAGTAGCACCTTTCTCTTGGGCATCGCGAACCAAACCTTCAATGTAATCTGCTGAACCTGAATCAATAACAGGAGTAATATCTGCGTTATCAAACGGATCTCCAACAGTTAGTTTTTCAACTTCTGCTTTAATCAATCCTGCAAGCTCATCTGCTACACTTTCAAGGACAAGAACACGCTTAATCGCAGTACAACGCTGACCTGAGTAGCTAAGCGCCCCACCAACAATATCTTTAGCAGTTTTAGCAAGATCAGCATCTTCAAGAACGATAGCCGCATCCTTACCACCAAGTTCCAACATAATAGGACGCATACCAGCCATCTTACCGATACGCTCACCAATTGGTGTTGAGCCTGTAAAGTTGATGAAATCAACTGCTTTATGCTCATTGAGGTAATCTCCAATTTCAGAACCTTTACCAGTGATAGTATTAAAGACACCAGCAGGTAATCCTGCTTCTGCAAAAGCCTCAGCTAAGAGAAGACCTGAAATTGAACCTTGTGTTGGTGGTTTAAAGGCAACAACGTTTCCTCCAATAAGAGCAGGTGCAATCTTAGAACCTGAAAGGTTTACTGGGTAGTTAAATGGAGCAATCGCAAGTACCAAACCAACTGGTTCACGACGAACAACCGCAATTTTTTTCTTGCTTGCTGCTTCAAAACTTCCACCTTCAAGGACTTCACCTGATAAACGGACACCTTCTTCAGCTGCATAACGAATAAGATCTGCTGTACGTACAACTTCTGAGATAGCAGCCTTGATACCTTTAGAGACTTCTTTTGCAAGAATAGTACCGATTTTTTCTTGGTCACGTTCTAAGATATCTGCTACCTTGTGTAAATAAGCGGCACGCTCAACATAAGAAAGTGCTCGCCAAGCTGGAAGGGCTTTTTTAGCTGACTCATAAGCATAATCTACTTCCTCACGGCTCATAGCAGGTACAGAACCTAGCTCTTCACCATTAGCAGGAGCATATATTTTAATTTCGTTTTCAGAAAGTTTCCACTCTCCGTTGACATAGTTTTTATATTGTGTCATTAGGACTCTCCTTTAATGATAGTAAGACTATTTTATCATTTTAAATATATTTTTCAAGGTTTTGCTACACTAAAATTCAGAAAATTTTGACATAAACTGCAAGAAGCAACTTTTTTGATCAGAATAACAAGAAAACAAGACTAATAGCCTTGTTCTCTCTTAATTTGGCTCTTTGTCAACTGTAGTGGGTAGATGAAAAGCTAACACCTAGAGAGGACGAAATTCGTTCTCTCTTTCTTTATGTTCAAGGCAATCAAAATCCGTTTTTTAAAGTTTTCAAAGTTCCTGAA
>NZ_JBRUDG010000004.1:0-87125 GCF_053203725.1 Streptococcus porcorum
ATAGCGAAGATTTTGTGATATACTAGTCATGAGAAGATTCCTTTTTTGATGAGTGGTGGTACTCTTATCATATCAGGGAATCTTCTTTTTTGACTTCTAGAAGTCTCACATCTATTGTAACGCTACACTTGCGGATAATCATTTTAATGCGATGGCTTGAACTTTAGCAGTCCTTGCTATTTATAATATTTAGGAGTTACAGATGAAAACAAAAGAATTATCACAAATTGCGTTAATGACGAGCTTATTAGTGGTATTAGGATTTATTCCAGCTATTCCTCTTCCTTTTATTGCTGTCCCTCTAACCCTGCAAAATCTTGGGGTCATGCTAGTAAGCCTGTTTTTAGGATCCAAAAACGGTAGTCTTTCCATGCTATTATTTTTTCTTTTGGGCCTAATTTTTCCAGTTTTTTCCGGAAAAGCAACGTCTATTCCAACCCTTATGGGACCCACAGGAGGTTATGTTTTGGCTTGGTTGTTAGTCCCTTTATTATTTGGATATTTGTCATCCTTCTTGAAAAAGCAGAGCTTTTTAGGATTATTTGGGATGATGTGGCTAGCAGGAGTTTTGTTTGTAGATCTACTTGGTGCGGTCTGGTTATCTCAAGTGACAGAGATGGCGCTTAGTCAGTCCCTGGTTTCTAATCTTGTTTTTATACCTGGAGACACTGTGAAAGCACTGATAGCAACCATTTTAGCCTATCGTCTATCAGATTTTCGAGCATAAGTCTGTCTGCTATGGCTTGAAATTTTGATATAATAGTCTTATCTAAAGTAAAGAAGGTAAGACTATGAAATTAACGACATTAGGTTGTTGGGGAGGCTATCCCTACAAAGATGCTGGAACAACAAGTTTTTTGCTAACAGGACAAGATGGTTTTCAACTTTTAATTGATGCAGGCAGTCGTGCTTTAAATGAATTAGAAAAAGAAATTAGCCCTTTAGCCTTAGATGCTGTCATTATTAGTCACTATCATCCTGATCATATCGCTGATTTAGGAGTGTTGCGTCATTATCGTCAACTTTATCCCAAACACTTGTGGACACCAAAAGTTTTACCAACTTATGGTCACAATGAAGATCAGGAGGAGTTCGCCAAACTTCATTTAGATGGGGTAACAGAGGCTCGTTCTTATAATGTCAATGGTGTGGAACAAATTGGACCTTTTGATATTACCTTTATCAAGACTGTTCATCCTGTGGTTTGTTATGCCATGCGTATTGTTGAACGTGAGACTGGGCAAGTTTTGGTCTTTACAGGTGATACAGGTTATTTTGAGGACTTAGCAGACTTCACTAAAGAGGCGGATTTATTTTTAGCGGATGTCTATTTCTTTGAGGGAACAGAAAACCATTTTGCTCATCTTAGTAGTAAGGAAGCCGGTCTGATTGCCAGGGAAGCTAAGGTTAAAAAGTTAGTTTTAACCCATTTACCACAATTCCCAGCAGAAGGGATTCAAGAAGCCGGCTACTTAGAAGTTTTACGTCAGCAAGCGGCTTCTTATAGTGGTGCTATCCCTGTTGATTTAGCAAGTCCACATCGTTCTTGGGATTTAGGGGCGCTATGATAGTATTTACTGAAGAAGAGAAAGCCTATTTTATGTCTCAAGCGCTAGCTGAAGCTGAAAAATCGTTAGAAAAAGATGAGATTCCGATAGGCTGTGTGATTGTAAAGGACAAAAAAATTATTGGTCGGGGGCATAATGCTAGAGAAGAACTTAACCTAGCTGTGATGCACGCGGAAGTCATGGCCATTAACCAAGCTAATCAGTTCCTAGAAAGTTGGCGCTTACTAGATTGTACCTTATTTGTCACAATCGAACCCTGTGTCATGTGTAGCGGTGCTATTGGCTTAGCGCGAATACCTCAAGTAATTTATGGGGCGAAAAATCAAAAATTTGGCGGTGCAGGAAGCCTTTATGATATCTTAACAGATGAGCGCCTCAATCATAGGGTCTCAGTTGAAGTTGGTATTTTGGAAGAAAGCTGTGCAAGTATCATGCAAGAATTTTTTAAGCAACGTCGTAAGAAACAAAAAGAAGCTAAGAAAAAGCCTGCAGTTTAAACTTGCTAAAAATTTCTTTTATGCTATAATATTATCTGGAGCAACATTTGTGCGTGAAGTGGGTCAGGGGAGGAATCCAGCAGCCCTAAGCGACATCAAGTGTGTGCTCTTTTTTTGTCTCATATTGTCACTAGGAGGTGTCAAGAGATTTTCTGAGTCCATAATCTCCATCTTTAGACTGATTTTTTGAAAATCAGCTTTTTTTGTTTGCTAGAATAGGCCAAAATACCCTATGATTAAGGTCTAATTAAGTCAGGATTCTTATACTAGTAGAGAGAATAGGAGTGAAAAAAATCATGATTTTATTTGCTTTTCCAGGAACAGGAAAGACCACACTGGCTACCCATCGCCAAGAGGTCATAGATTTAGAATTATCAGAAATCAAATATGACAATAGTGGGGTTAGCCACTTAAATAAAGAAGAACGAAAATCTATCAAACGCCCTTTAAAGTCAAAGGATTACAAAGCTATTTATGTTCAAAGGGCTCTTTCTTATCATCAAGATGGTAAGGTTGTCTTAGCTGCCTTAAATTTTCTATTTCCCATTTTGTTTGCCTTGTTGGCGCTAGGAGAAAGTGATTTTCATATTGTTATTCCTCATTATCGATTGAGAAAAGAGTATAAAAAGCGCTATATTGGTCGTGGCAATAATAATAAGTTTATTTTTGAGGTGATGGCAATTTGGTACCCAACCCTTATCAGCTTAGGTCTTTTAGCTAAACTTTTCCCCCAGCGTATCAGTGTGCTATCAAAAGGAGAAACTTTAGAGGATTATTATGCGAATATTTCCATGTCAAAAGTCAGCTATTCTCCTGTTAAACGCTTCTTTTACGATTATGAATAGTTTAGGTCTGGCAAAATTACGCAATCGTTTGCTTTTTTTGTTAAAAATCAGCAAAAATCATTGAAAAATTAAACGTAAAGGGGTAAGATAGTAAGGACCCTAATTTATGGAGGAAGAAAAGACAAAATGACACATATTAAATTTGATTATTCAAAAGTGTTGGAAAAATTTGCAGGCCAACACGAAATTGATTACTTGCAAGGTCAAGTGACAGAAGCAGATAAACTCTTGCGTGAAGGAACAGGACCAGGATCAGACTTCCTTGGTTGGATGGACCTTCCAGAAAACTATGACAAAGAAGAGTTTGCTCGTATTCAAGCTGCAGCTAAGAAAATCCAAGAAACCAGTGAAGTCCTTGTGGTGATCGGTATTGGTGGTTCTTACCTTGGTGCGCGTGCAGCGATTGACTTTTTGAGCAACAACTTTGTTAACTTACTATCGGCAGAAGATCGTAAAGCTCCACAAATCCTTTATGCAGGAAACTCAATTTCATCAAGCTACTTAGCAGACCTTGTGGACTATGTAGCTGATAAAGAGTTCTCTGTGAACGTGATTTCTAAGTCAGGAACAACAACTGAGCCTGCCATTGCTTTCCGTGTATTCAAAGAGCTTTTAGTGAAAAAATACGGACAAGAAGAAGCAAACAAACGTATTTATGCGACAACTGACCGCCAAAAAGGTGCGGTTAAGGTTGAAGCAGATGCGAATGGTTGGGAAACGTTCGTTGTACCAGATGATATCGGTGGCCGTTTCTCAGTGTTAACAGCTGTTGGCTTGCTTCCAATTGCAGCATCTGGTGCAGATATCACAGCACTTATGGAAGGTGCAGCAGCAGCTCGTAAGGCTTACTCATCAGATAAGTTATCAGAAAACGAAGCTTACCAATATGCCGCTGTTCGTAACGTCTTGTACCGTAAAGGTTACTCAACTGAGATTTTGGTGAACTATGAGCCATCACTTCAATACTTCTCAGAGTGGTGGAAACAATTAGCAGGTGAGTCAGAAGGTAAGGATCAAAAAGGGATTTACCCATCATCAGCTAACTTCTCAGCTGATTTACACTCTCTTGGTCAATACATCCAAGAAGGAGCACGTATTCTCTTTGAAACAGCTATTCGTGTTGAAAAACCACGTAAAAATGTCATCATTCCAGAATTGGCTGAAGACTTAGATGGCCTTGGTTACCTTCAAGGTAAAGATGTTGACTTTGTTAACAAAAAAGCAACAGATGGTGTACTTCTTGCCCATACTGATGGCGATGTGCCAAACATGTACATCACGCTTCCAGAGCAAGATGAGTTTACACTTGGTTATATCATTTACTTCTTTGAAATTGCTATCGCACTTTCTGGTTACCTCAATGCTGTTAACCCATTTGATCAACCAGGAGTTGAAGCGTACAAGAAAAACATGTTTGCCCTTCTTGGTAAACCAGGTTTTGAAGACCTATCCGCAGAGCTTAACGCTCGTTTATAATCAAAAAAGAATCGACTCATTTTTGTCGATTCTTTTTAATAACTTCTCTTGAAAAATTAAAATAATATTGATAATATAAATATATACAGCCGCTATAAAAAGACCATTAAGTTTAATCGGAGGAATGAAGATGAAAAGTAAAGGATTAGGATTATTGGTATTGTCAAGCTTTGTTTTGTCAACTCTAACGCTTTCTACGACAACTGAGGTGAAGGCTGAGAGTCAAAAAGTGATTCAATTGGCAAAGAAAAACAAGAAAAAAGAAAAAACTTACAAAGTTGGAGAAGTGGTGACGGTTAAAAGTGTTGAATACACCGTTAATGGCAAAGAATTAACCACAAACGTCGGTGGCGAATTTGGTGCAACGGCAAATGATATTTTTCTTGTAGTAGATGTTACCGTTAAAAATAATGGTAAAAAAGCTTTGACGATTTCGGATGACTTCTTCAAATTATACAAAGGAGAAACAGAATATGAGTCTGATTCTGCAGCAGGTGTTTATGCGAATCAAGACTCATCTGCTAACTTCTTTTACTCTGAACTCAACCCAGGTAGTACAGTGACTGGTAAAGTTGTTTTTGATCTTACTGAGGCTGCTGCTAATGATCCTGAATTAGTATTACAGGTACAAACAGGCTTCTGGGGAACACAGACAGCAAAAATTGCTTTGAATCAGTAAAAATAAGATCAATAGGACTAAAAATATCTGTCTTAATCAGATATTTTAGTCCTATTTTTGTTAAAGCACTAGAAAATGACTATAAGTTAGCGATAGCATTTTCTTCATGCGTATGGCGTGCATTTTCTTTTTTTAGTCTTTACGTTATAATATATTTATGATATATAAACGTTTAATATGGCTATTCTCATCTTTAATTATTTTAGTAGGGCTAGCCATTATCGGAGTCTATTTTTTTAATCAACCCCAATTAAGAACCCTTCCTGTTGATGTCTCAACGCCACGGGTGCAAGAGCAAGTCTCTAAGATGACTTTGGAAGAGAAGGTCGGGCAACTCTTTTTAGCTAGAGTTCCTATAGACAATCAGATTGAGGACATTAAGACCTACCATCCTGGAGGTTATTTGTTGTTTGCACGAGATATGGAAGGACAAAGCCTTGAAAGTTTGAAAGCCAAGCTCTCTTCCTATCAAGCTGCGAGTCAGGTTCCTTTATTGATCGCATCGGATGAGGAAGGTGGCCAGGTTAGTCGTCTTAGCGCTCTATTAGAGCAATCTTTTAGCTCTGCTTTTGACCTTTATCAAGCAGGTGGATTAGAGGCGATTAAAGAAGATACGGCAAATAAAGCTGATCAGCTCAATCAGCTAGGGATCAAGGCTGGGCTATTTCCTGTTGCAGATTATGCGAGTAGTGCAGACAGCTTTATCTATTCTCGGACGATAGGAAAAGATATTCAGGCAACTTCTGACTATGTTGCAGAAAGTGTCAGAGTCTTGAAGGAGAAGCACTCAGCTTCTACTCTCAAACATTTCCCAGGTTATGGGGATAATGGTGATTCCCACTTGGACTTGATTTATGATAATCGCAGTTTGGATCAGCTAAAAGCTCAAGACTTTAAGCCCTTTGAGGCTGGGATAAAAGCAGGTGCTGATAGTATCTTAGTGTCACACAATATTATGACTCAGATAGATGGTTTGCCAGCTTCGCTTTCGCCGACCATTTATCAAACCCTAAGACAAGATCTGTCCTTTCAAGGTGTTGCCATGACGGATGATTTTGATATGGATGGTTTAGAAAATTTTACCACACAAGAAGATGCCGCCTATCTAGCGATTGCAGCAGGTGCAGACATGATATTAAGTTCGCATTACGCCAGTCAGATTCCTTACTTGGTTGAACAAGTGAGACAAGGCAATCTCAGTGAAGATCGAATTGATGAGGCAGTGACTAGAATTTTAACCATGAAGGCGAATCTGGGGATTTTAAAATCATAAAAACCATAAAAATAAGTGAAATGGCATGAAAAATCTGAAAATTCTGTTATAATAGAACATAAGATTTTGAAGTAGAGGAGAACCTTATGACAGCAACAAAAATGTCAGCACAAGAAATTATTCAATTTATCGCTCAAGCAGAGAAAAAAACCAGTGTTAAAGTGACTTTTGAAGGTGACTTAGCTGGAGCTACTCCAGAAAATGTGACCAAATTAGGTAATGTTTTATTTGGAGATTGGAAAGATATCCAACCTTTGCTAGTTAACTTAGTTGAGAACAAGGACTATGTGGTCGAACAAGATGCTCGCAATTCTGCCGTACCTTTATTAGATAAACGTGCCATCAATGCGCGTATTGAGCCAGGTGCTATTATCCGTGATCAAGTTGAGATTGGTGATAATGCGGTGATTATGATGGGGGCTGTGATTAATATCGGTGCTGAAATCGGTGCAGGAACGATGATTGATATGGGGGCTATCCTTGGTGGTCGTGCCATTGTTGGAAAAAATAGCCACGTTGGTGCTGGTGCTGTTCTTGCAGGTGTCATTGAGCCTGCTTCTGCCGATCCTGTTCGTGTGGGGGATAATGTTTTAATCGGTGCCAATGCTGTTGTGATTGAAGGGGTACAAATTGGTAATGGTTCAGTTGTTGCGGCAGGAGCTATTGTGACACAAGATGTTCCTGAAAACGTTGTGGTAGCTGGTGTTCCTGCACGTGTGATCAAGGAAATTGATGAAAAAACACAACAAAAAACAGCCCTTGAGGATGCCCTTCGTACCCTTTAAGATAAGACAAGTTTTCAACTTAATGCTTTATTAGGTTGATCTGTATGAAAGATAAAGATATAAGAAGCTAGGCACTTTGTTCCAGCTTTTTATATTTATTGTGAGGATATTATGCTTGATTTAATCCAAACCAGACGTGACTTACACCAAATTCCAGAAATTGGCCTTGAAGAGTTTAAGACACAAGCCTACTTGCTAGAAAAAATTGCTCAGCTAACAGCAGGGTATGACTTTGTCCAACAAAAAACTTGGCGTACAGGGATTTTGGTTTACCTAGAGGGTTCCAATCCAGAAAAAACAGTTGGTTGGCGTACAGATATTGATGGTCTTCCGATTGTGGAACAGACAGGATTGGCATTTTCTAGTCAACATGAAGGGCGTATGCATGCCTGTGGGCATGATTGTCACATGACAGTGGCATTAGGGCTTTTGGAAGCTCTTTTAGAAGTTCGCCCTAAAGATAATGTGTTATTTTTATTTCAACCTGCCGAAGAAAATTTTGCGGGAGGTATGCTAATGTATGAAGATGGGGCCTTTGGTGATTGGTTACCAGATGAGTTTTATGGGCTTCATGTTCGTCCCGATTTAAAGGTTGGCGATATTGCTACGAATACTGGAACACTTTTTGCAGGGACTTGTGAGGTTAAAATAACCTTTAAAGGAAAAGGAGGTCATGCGGCCTTTCCCCATGAGGCTAATGATGCTCTTGTGGCAGCAGCTTATTTTGTGACACAAGTTCAATCTGTGGTCAGTCGTAATGTTAATCCTATAAAAGGAGGAGTGGTCACTTTTGGCTCCCTACATGCAGGGACAACCAATAATGTTATTGCAGAAACAGCTTTTTTACATGGAACGATCAGGACCTTGACGCAAGAGATGAGCCTTCATATTCAAAAGCGGGTTAAAACCATTGCAGAAGGTGTCGCTGCTAGCTTTGATATGGATGTTGAGATAGAGTTAATTCAAGGAGGCTATCTGCCTGTTGAGAATAATCCAGACTTAGCCAAAAATTTAATGGCGTTTTTTGAGGAGCAAGAGGGTGTCAACCTTATTGATTGTTTGCCCGCAATGACAGGTGAGGATTTTGGCTATCTCTTAAATAAAATCCCTGGAGTGATGTTCTGGTTAGGAATTGATACCCCTTATGCCCTTCACCATCCTAAGATGAGTCCAGATGAAGCTGCTCTGCCTTTTGCCGTCAGAGAAATCAGCCAATTTTTGAAATCACGTGTTTTATAAATCAATAAGAGGTAAGAAAAGTGTCTATTTTCTTACTCTTTTTTTCAAAAAAATAGAAGAATAGTGTATGATAGTAACATGTTAAAAAAACAACTGCGACAAGAGATCCTATCTCTTTTGAAATCTCAAGATCCTATCCAAAAAGCGCAAGCCGATCAGCGCTTACTGGAGCAACTTTGCCAAAGTGAGTTTTATAAAAATGCTCAGACAATTGCTACCTTCCTATCTTTTCCATTTGAGTATGATACTAGCCTTCTTATCAATCAAATGCAAAAGGATAAAAAGAAAATCCTTATCCCTAAAACCTATCCAAAGGGAAAAATGGACTTTGTTGTTTATGAACCTAATCAGCTAGTTGAGACCCATTTTGGTTTAAGGGAGATTCCAAATGGAAAGCCTGTGGACAAGTCTGCGATTGATCTTATTCATGTACCTGGGCTGGTCTTTAATGAAGATGGCTTTCGAATTGGCTTTGGGGGCGGATACTATGATCGTTATCTCGCAGATTATCAAGGGATGACAGTAAGCTTGATTTATCCGTTTCAAATTTGCAACTTTGAGGAGAAAGAATATGATGTGGCAGTTAGAGAGGTGATGCGTGATGAAACAGATTTTTGATAGAAATTATCCCGTGACGAGCTTATTGTTAGGGTTAACGACAGTTGTCTTTTTGTTAACTCAGTTGGTTTATTTTGGGCAGGCAACAAGTGCTCAAACGATTTTTAATGTCGGAGGGATGCTGGGAGCTTATGTCAAGTATGATCCTACACAGCTTTGGCGTTTGGTAAGTCCGATATTTGTCCATATTGGTTGGCAGCATTTTCTTCTTAATATGTTGTCGCTTTATTTTATGGGACGAATGGTTGAGGATATTTTTGGTTCTAAAAATTATTTGTTGTTGTATGTATTGTCGGGTGTGATGGGGAATGTCTTTACACTATTTTTGACGCCAAATGTTGTTGCAGCAGGAGCATCAACCTCCTTATTTGGCCTTTTTGCAGCAGTTGCTTTTTTGGGTTATCAATCTAAAAACCATTATTTAAATCAGATTGGAAGAAGTTATTTTACATTAATTGTCATCAATATGGTCTTTAGTTTGTTTTCTCCAGATACGAGTTTAGCTGGGCATCTAGGTGGTGCAGTAGGTGGTTTGCTTTTGAGTGTTATGTTGAAAACTCAAGTAGATCCTTTTGCGTTTAAAAAAGAGCAACGTGTCACAGCCAGTCTAGTGTTTATAGGTTTAAGTTTGGGGATGATTGGTCTTTCCTTGTGGGGATAAATCTAGTCAAATAAAAAATACGTTTGAGCTAAGATAAAGCTCAAACGTATTTTTATTCTTCTGTTTTTGAAGTCTGTTGTCCATCAAGTTGTTTGCCAAGATCAATGATGTATTGTTTTAAGTCATCTTTGACTTGAGGGTGCTTGAGGGCGTAATCAATAGATGTTTTCATGAAGCCAAATTTATCACCAACATCATAGCGATTTCCTGTGAAATTACGCGCAAAGACACGCTGAGTTTTGTTAAGGGTATCGATGGCATCAGTGAGTTGAATCTCATTTCCAGCACCTGGTTCTTGATTTTCTAAGATATCAAAGATTTCAGGTGTGAGGAGGTAGCGTCCAATGATAGCAAGGTCGCTTGGTGCCTCTTCTGGCGCTGGTTTTTCAACAAAGGTTTCAACGCTGTAAAGACCATTGACCCCCTCACCCTGAGGAGCAATTACCCCATAGGCAGAAACTTCTTCATGTGGAACTTCCATTACGGCAATGGTTGAAGCATGGGTAGTTTCGTAGTCATCAATGAGTTGTTGGGTTAGAGGTGTCGCCTTATCGTCTGTGATATCCATCAGGTCATCACCCAGCATCACGACAAATGGCTCATTTCCAACGAAGGCTTTGGCTTGAAGAACGGCATCTCCAAGACCGCGAGGATGACTTTGACGGATAAAGTGAAGACGGATACCAGTTGTTTCGTCAACTAATCTTAAAAGATCGTGCTTTCCTTTTTCTTTTAGGTTGTATTCAAGCTCAAAGTTTGAGTCAAAATGGTCTTCGATAGAACGTTTTGATTTTCCTGTGACAACCAAGATGTCTTCAATTCCTGATTTGAGAGCTTCTTCTACGATAAACTGGATAGTTGGTTTATCAACAATCGGAAGCATTTCTTTAGCAAGTGCCTTTGTAGCAGGAAGGAAACGCGTCCCCAAACCTGCAGCTGGGATAACGGCTTTTCTGACTTTTTTCATGTGAGACTCCTTGGTTATTTTTTTAAAATTTTTAAATTAATTAACACAATGATATTATATCAAAAAAAGCTGATAAGGACAATGACATAGCACATAGAGGGCACGCCGTACGCATGAAGAAAATTTCGATTTTAGAAAGTGGGAATTATAACTAAATATCCATCAAATTAACACTAGAGAGGTCGTTGTGGTTGACAAGTTGATGATTCTAGTAATTTAAAGTGAAACTAATCTACTGACGACCCCACTAAAATATACAATAGGCATAAGTATAAAAACACGATTAGAACTCGGGATATAAGCTTACATATTTTCCGATAGTCACTATTTTACAAGATTTACAAATGTTGCTAGAGTAGTTATTATTTTTTAAGTGATTTTACTTTAGTAAGAATAGCAGCTCCAACCAATAAAATAAGACCAATAACGAGATAAACTAGATTCGTTGATTCTCCAGTATTTGGAAGTCGTTTTGAAATTTCTTTAGCAATTTTGTTAGGAAGATTTTTCTCTGCTTCAACTGCTTTTAACTTACTAGATGATTGAGTTGTATTATTGGATTTATTTACTTTTGAAGTAGAGGTACTTGATTTAGTGCCACTGTTACTTGATGTAGTCGTATTTTTATTTTCAGACGGTGTTGATTGTGTTGTTGACGTTTCTACACGATAGAAATAATCATTTAGGTTACCGGAGTTGTCGCTCTGACCAATTAAAATTCGCTCTTTCGTTTTATCTGAAGCATCTTGGTCTGATGCCTTAGCGCCAATAGGCATATAGGCTAATCCGTAGTGTCCCACTGCAGATGTAGTGACATTAGCGTTGAAACCACCGCGTGTTTTATCTTTCATAGCTGTAAATTGGCTAAGTTGACCATTTCCGATACTACCTGTGATTGCCCCATTTTTATCAATTGTTAGGACTTGACCGTTATTATTTTTCCAACTTCCAGCCACTGTTTCCCAAGTAATAGTCGAAGTTGATGTTGTAGAGCTTGAATCTGTACCTGATGCGCTTGTTGACGTTTCTGTTTCAGAAGCTGACGTACTTGTTGATGTTTCTGTTTCAGAAGCTGACGTACTTGTTGATGTTTCTGTTTCAGAAGCTGACGCACTTGTTGATGTTTCTGTTTCAGAAGCTGGCGCACTTGTTGATGTTTCTGTTTCAGAAGCTGATGCGCTTGTTGATGTTTCTGTTTCAGAAGCTGGCGCACCTGTTGATGTTTCCGTTTCAGTAGTTGAAGAACTTGGTGTAGTCCCAGGCGCAGCGTAGCGTCCGTTTTTGACTTGGAAGGTTGCAGACTCTCCAGTGTACCAGTAAGTCACTCCGTCAGTAGTTGTTGATTCCCAATCAAATTCATTGTAGAGGACAACTTTGTAGGTACCATCTGGGAGACTACCGATATAAAGATCATCATGGTTTGATGTTTGATTGTTTCTCAAAGTAAGAAAGACTGGTCCCTGGGTATCAGCAATTTTCCCTGTATTGACATCAATAATATCTGCAGCGAAGTTGATAACCGGTGTAGGAAGGCTATCGACGCTACCGGTAACACGAATCTTATTGCCAGTTGTTGTTTCAGTTAATGAAACTGAAATAGAGCTTTTTACCTGACTCGGTTGTGTAGTAGATGGGCTAGTTGTATTTGTAGCTGCTTCTTCAGCAAAGGTAGGAACGGATATTCCGCTAGATAGAAGAGCGAGAGTTGCTGCACTTGTAAATAAAAATTTCTTTGATTTCATATTATTCTCCTGTTTAATTTCCAAAGGAATAGACAATGGTCTTTTTATAGACCAAGTGAACTATAACCGTCCTTAGTTTTATTTTAAACAATCTGATTTCAACTTTTTTTATATTATATGTCTAGAGATACAGATAATGTAAATGTGTTAGTAGTCTTAGTAACTACTTTTTGTCATTCTAATTGACATTATCAAAAAGAGACGGTTATCCTATTTATTGGTGGACCAAATAGATGATTTTATTGTACCTCCGATTTATATTTAAAGAATTTATGATTATCAAAATATAAATCCTTAATTTAATAATAAAACAAAATAGATCAAAAACTTCCAATCGAACGTAAAAGTTCATTTTTTCTAAAAACGATTTAAATAGGAAAAAAAGTAAACATATAGGTTCGCAATTTTCCAATTTAAGAAATATGAAATATAATAGATACAGGAGAATAACGAAAAAGGAGTTTTATATGACAGAAACACAAGGTATTAGTGGAAAAGTTTTTAAATATCTTCGAGAAAAACGTGGATTATCCTTAAAAGAAGCAGCAGCTGATACAGTGACTCCACAATTTTCAGGTCGATTTGAAAAAGGGCAGTCAAGTTTGTCAATTGATAATTTTTTCCCTCTTTTAAATAATATTGGTGTTAATTTAGAAGAATGGGGAAATACTTATCAAGAACTCTTTCCGAGTGAATTTACAAAACGGCAAATAGAAGTTATTAATCTCGTTCATAAAGAACAGTATGCACAATCAGTTAAGTTGGTAAATCAACCTCTTAACGAAAACATCCCATATTATTGGGTTGTTGCTCACCGCGTTGTGACAAAAGTCGGAGCTGCGAATATGTTGGGTGAATCTTTCTTGACGGATTCTGATTGGAATGAAATTGAATTTGTAAAGGACAAATTAATTGAATTGGAGGTATGGGGAAAAATCGAGTATAATGTCTATGCTCAATTACTAGTTTATTTCAATGATGAATTTGTTCTTTTTAAGTTAAGACAATTAATAAATGGTTTGAAAAATGGTGAAGATGGAGGGTATAATCACTTTTTCCAAGGGATTGAGTATCTTTTTCTTGTATTGAAAGCCAGCCTGGAACATTTATCCAAACGGGGTTACTACGATGAAGTAGAAGAATGTGCGAAGGATATTATTGAAGTGATGGAAGTGACTCCACAATTAGGGACCTATTTTTTAGAGGCGATAGATATTAATATGCGTCGGGCTTATAATCTGCTTCGTCAAGATAATGTTGCGGGGGTAGATTTGGCACAAGAAATTATTCAGACCCTGTCTCAATTTCAAAAACTTTGTAATAGTTTCAATGTAAATAAGCGACAAGAACATTTCTTTAAAAACGTTACCCAATTGAATAAAACAGGTGTAGCAATTAACCCGTAGGCTGTCTTGTCAGCTCAGCAATATTTAAATAGATCATTCCAAGTTCTTTTTCTTGGAATTTTTTTATTCTACTTATTGAAGTTTTACAAAGTAATTTCGAGTGGTCTTTAATTTAAGTGCTGTTTGTAAAGTTTGTCTTCAACTCTTACAAATGATGAAATCCCTAAGGAGAAGCGGAGTTACCATTATATTTCTATTCATTTTGGGGAGGATTTGACACAATTAGTTGGAAATCGAGGATAGTGTGATTGTGCAAAAATAGGTTTTAGATTTAGATAATAAAATTAAAGGAGGAAAGAAAGTTTTTATGTGTATGATGATATAGAGGGGTGATTTTCTTTACAAGTCAATATAAGGGTGTTAGAATGAAGGAGACTAGTGATGCTTGAGCTAGTTAGAAGTAGAAGGATATGGAGAAAATATGAGAAAAGTACTAGTGACAGGTGGAAGTGGTTATATTGGCTCACATACCTGCTTAGAATTATTAGAATCAGGTTATGAAGTTGTGGTTCTTGACAACCTAAGTAATTCTAGCGATCAGAGTTTAAAAAATGTGGAAAAGTTGACTGGAAAAGCGGTGACTTTTTATCAAGGAGATATCTGTGATGGACGTTTTCTTGATAGTATTTTTGAAAAAGAAAAAATAGATGCTGTGATTCATTTTGCAGCTTTGAAGGCTGTAGGCGAGTCAGTTGTTCGCCCTCTAGATTACTATGAGACAAATATCAGTGGTACCTTAGCTCTACTACAGGTGATGAAAAAACATGAGTGTAAAAATCTTATTTTTAGTTCGTCAGCCACTGTTTATGGTCACCCTAAAACAAATCCTATTAAAGAAGATGCCAGTGTGTCTGCAACTAATCCTTACGGACAAACAAAACTAATGGCGGAAAGAATTTTAGAGGATGTTTATCTATCGGATCAGAGTTGGAATATTATTTTATTACGCTATTTTAATCCGATAGGGGCGCATCCATCTGGTGAGCTAGGAGAAAGTCCTCAATCTGTTCCGAATAATTTATTACCATATATTACGCAAGTTGCTATTGGTCAGCTTCCTTTTATTAAGGTGTTTGGTCAGGACTATCCTACAAAAGATGGGACAGGGGTGCGAGATTACATCCATGTAGTTGATTTAGCTAGAGGTCACCTTGCGGCCTTAGATCACCTAGAGAAGAATGAAGGATTAGAAGTTTACAATCTTGGCACAGGTCAAGGCTATTCTGTTTTAGATTTAATCAACATAATGTCTGACGTTGTGGGCAGAGCTATTCCTTATCAAATTGAAGGACGTCGCCCAGGAGATATTGCGACGTGTTTTGCTGATCCCACAAAGGCAAAAGATAAGTTAGGATGGGAGGCTACGTTTACAATCGTAGATATGTGCCAAGATGCTTGGCGTTGGCAAGAAAACTATCCTAACGGCTTCAATGAGTAGGGAAGAATAAAAAAGCCTAGCAACCTATTAGGCTAGCCAGGCTCTTTAGTACCATAATAAACTAGTTAATTTAGCTTTGAAATCAAGCGGGCTAACAAGAAGTTACTAGGAAGTAGATAGACTTTAATAATATAACGATGCAAAGCATACTCATCTTTGTAGAAAGTAGGGATAAAAGGATTTTTAAGGTAATTAAGTTCCTTGAGTTCTTTTACGGCTACCTTATAAGTCGTATAATCATTGATTTTTACAGCATTTGCAACCATCTGCAATAAATCTTCGATCATCTTAAAGGTAAAATAATCTTTAAATTCAGGATTCCTCTCTCCCATGATGCGATTATTTTCGAGAGATTCTCTATTTTTTTGAGGATTTGGTGTGGTACTAAGAGAGCCGTCTCTTGACCGATAGACATAGAGTTTTTCAGGTACAGTTGTGATCATTTTTGCTGCTATCATCAATTCAAAAATAATCCCTTCTCCCATTCCGGGTAGAAAGTGAAACTGTACGCGGTCAATCAGTTGTTTTGAAAAAATACGACTGCTTGGCTGTGTGTTATGGAAAAGATCTTTTAGGGTAGGTTTTCCATAAATCGGTTTGTACCAAACTGTTTTCTTCTTACCGTTTGATGAGTAACTATCTGTATCGCAAAGGACAATGTCAGCTTGCTCTTTCAAAGCTTTTTGATAAAGTTTTTCAAACATATCAACTTTTACAAAATCATCAGAATCAACAAAGGCAATAAACTCACCGCTAGCGATTTTTAGCCCTTGATTTCTGGCTTCTCCTACCCCTTGATTGTTGTTTAGAGAAATCACCTTTATGCGGGGATCTTGCTTTTGAAAATCTGTCATGATTTCCAAAGAACGATCGGTTGAGGCATCATTGACAAGTATGATTTCAATATCTTGTAAGGACTGTTTCTGTAAAGACTTGACACAATCTGCTAGGTAATCTTCAGTATTATAAACTGGGATGATAATGGAAACTTTTGCCACGTTTTTCTCCTTGATGAAATAGTAAATGCTCATGTTTAGGTCATTATACCATAAACCTAAAATGGAACTCAATAAAGTGACTATGAAATAGGACAGTAGGGTATGTTTTTATCAAATATAATGGTACAATGAAAATTATAAAAATTGAAATGATAAAGGAAACAAAAATGGATAAAGAATTAAGTTTACCAGCGATATTTAGGTTATTAAAAAATAAGATTCGTTGGATTATTTCAACTATTCTGGTTTTTATGGTCAGTGCAGTAGTGTTGAGTCTTTTTGTGATGAAACCACTATATAGTTCAACTGCAGAGCTACTTGTGAGTCCAAAAACCGCTTCCAGTCAACAATTGACCTTAAATCAGTTAGATACGAATGCCAAGTTGATAAAGACATATGAAAATATTATTCTATCAGATGATATTTTGACCATGGTTAATAAAAAAATATCGGCAGACTATTCTAATCAAGATTTAAGAGGTAAGATATCAGTTACCACAGATGCTGATTCTCAAACATTTGGCATTAAGGCAGAGGATTCCTCGCCAGCCTTGGCAGCGGAAATTGCAAATACTGTCGCTGAGATTTTTCAAGATAAGCTAGATAGTTATTATGCTTCTAACTTAAAAATAAGAGTAATTTCAGCAGCTAAGGTAGCAAATCAGAAAAGTTCCCCTAACTTGCTAAAAAATTTAGCCTTTTCAATAGCTTTGGGTCTTGTCGTTAGTTTTTTAGCCATCATCTTATTTGAGCTATTGACTCCAACAGTTGGAGGTACAGGATTATTAGAACGCTTTAAGTGGTTAGAGTTAGGAAGTCTTCAACTAGGAACTTTTACACAGCGAACTTCGTCAGCCAAGCGGAAGCAAACACGTAAAAAATTATTCAAACCAGAAGTCATTTATGATAAGGCGATTTTGGATAACATTGAGGGCATTAAAGTTAAGTTAAAACTCCAACTTAAAAAGCATCAGGCAAAATCTTTCCTTATTACTTCTCCAGAAACAGCAACAGGAAAATCCACTTTTGCAACTTATTTAGCCAAGAGTTTTGCGCGTGATGGTCAGAAGGTTTTACTGGTGGATGCTAATTTTAGAAATCCAAGTTTACATCATATTTTATCCCTGCCTAATGATAACGGTTTGACAACCTATTTAGAAGGTTTTGATGACGTAGAGCTACCACTCATGTCTCATGAAAAAATGAACGTATTAACGACTGGTCCAAAGCAAGCTCATAACACAGATTTATTGACTGGGAAAAAAATGGATGAACTTTTAATCAAACTGGAGGAACAGTTTGACTATATTATTTTTGATGCTAGTTCCTTAAATGGCATTCCTGATGCACAGATTTTGGCCACTAAAATAAAAAATGTTGTCATGTTAGTAAAAAGAGATTATACAAGAACTGACGATTTAATTGAGAGTAATCAATTTATTGTAGATTATGACATACAGGTTTTAGGTTATGTCTTTAATGGTGAAATCCGTGATAGGGAATCAACATTTCAGAAACTATTTTATAAATAGAGGTTATAGGAGCTGTTGATATGTATGATCGAAATCGAAACAGCTGGGATGTAGCGCTATTCTATTTAAGTCTGTCTATTTATCCTTTTAGTGTTATTCTAGCGGCAGTATTACGGTTACTGACTTTAGATTTTTTTGCCTCAAAGACCATATTTTTAGGCTACGGTTTAGTTGCTTTAGTAGCATTCTTTATTCTTTTGAGATTTCCAGTTTCTTTGAAGCGTCTCTCATCTTTATTTTTTGTCTACTTAGTTTATGTTTTTCTATTTTTAACATCACATCAATCTGTTCAAGGTAGATACTTAGATAGTGATATGGTAATGATTTATAGTTTCTATCTACCTTATGCTATGTTAATTTTGTCACGGATTTCTGACTTTTCTCCCTTGTTTGACAATAAAATCATTGATAGTATTAATAGCTTTTTGATCATTGGGTCTTTTTTTGTAAAGTTTATTTTGAAAGATGCAACAGGATATATGACATTTTCTTATAATCTATTGCCGTTTTGGATTCTGACATCATTTAGTTTCCTAAAGAAACCTACACTAATAAAACTGGGAGTTTTATTAGTGATGCTAGTGGAAGGTGTTGTCTACGGTGCCAGAGGTCCTCTTATATGGTTAGTGATTAGTATTCTGGTGTTTTATATTTTACAACGATTCGATAATCAAAAACCCATTACAATCTCAATGAGGTCACTGTTTACAGTTACTGGTATAGGTTTGGGATTAGTTTTATTTGTAATAGTGTTATTTCAGATTCTAACGCGCCTTAATGTCGCAAATTCCTATATCTTAAACCGTGCAGCAACAGGAGTGTTGACGCAGAGTACGGGTAGAGATAACATGATAAAAATTGCTCTGACTTATCTGAAGGGCATGGGTGTAGATTTTAATGGCATGTTTTTTGATCGTACAATCATGCCAGATGGTGTCTATGTGCATAATCTTTTTTTAGAAACATTTTTATCTTTTGGTTGGCTATTGGGATCTTTAATTATTCTTGCCTTATTTTACTTTATAGGGAAAACCTTTTTTAAAACTGATATAACTGGGAAGAAAGTTGTCGTTTTTTTGACATCTAGTTTTTTTCTCAAATATTTTTTAACAGGCAGTATCTATGATGATTATACCTTTATTATCTATCTAACGTTAATGTATGCCGTTTATAAACAATCTCATCCTGATAAATTAGTGATTTATGATAAAAAACGTTAAATAAAAACTCGGCTTTTTAAGCACCGAGTTTTTTTCTTTTAACTATCATGAAGAATAGCTGTTTATTGTAATAGTAATTTATCAAACAACTAATACTAGTTGTGATCATAATGCTTATAATTGCAAATACCACCCATGATATGGTAGAGGTTATATGGTGTAGAAAAGGAAAGGCTAAAAGGTTTGAAAAGCTAAAGACACTGATATCAATGAGTAATTGTTTTATGACAAATTGATAGCTGGCTTGTAAAAGATGCTTGTAGCTATACCAGATGTAGTAACACAAGCTATAAAGAAATGAAATAGTAGTTCCGATAGCTACTCCGACTAATCCCATGTTAGACACTAGTAAGAGAGAGATGATTAAATTCAATAAAGCTTCTAAATAAGTTCCTATTTGTGTATCTTTAAATTCACCTGAAGCAAAGATCAGGGTTCGATAAGGAAGACGAAGGGCATATAAAAATAATGCTAGTGTCATCATATAGCCAAAGATTGGTTGGTTATAGTCAGTATCCTTAACGTTCTTTGTATAAAGGATGACAAATGGTGTAATCAGTTGAAAGGTAGTGCTTAGGACAATGGTTGAACCAGTATGAATTAACCATTCAATCTTATTAAATTGTCTTGCCAATTCTTTTTTATCTGCAATATGTAAAGCTTTTCCTAAGAAGGGGCGTAATCCACTTGTTGCTGCATTTAAAAAAGTTTTAATCCCTTGAAATACAGTATTATAGATGGCGTAGATAGAGACTTCTTGTAAGCTAGCAAAAAGCGATAGAATAACAATATCTGTGCTTTCTTGTATGGTATAGGCGATATGTTGTCCTATGCCATACCATTGTTGCTGAATTTTGTAATTTTTATCAATTCGTTTTTTAGAAATATGATAGTGACGATGCACATAATAGCTGATAATAATCGGCGGGATAACAAAGATTAAAGCTGAACCGAGTCGTACACCAAAGATAGATTGATTAGCATTGATGAGGACAAGAGAAAGAAGGAGATTGGCAATGTTAGCTAACCCCTGAAGAATCTCTTTGATGTAGGCTTTTTGGTCAGATCCTAATATGATTTGACTAGTAATTCCCACAAAAAATTGTAATAATTGAGATAAGGATAAAACCAATATCAAGCCGATAATTTGTTGGCTTGAGAAGTGACTTGATAAGGTTCGTGGGAGAATGAAGCAGAGTATCCCGATGTAAAAGAGAAGGGCTAGTCCAACTTTATTGAAAAATTGTTGTGACTTATAGTAAATGGTTGACAGTGTTTCAGTATCTTCTTCTAGCAATGGCTTATACATACTGGCTTGCACAACTGCTCCCATTCCTAAGTCCAGCAAGCTAATCAGGGTCAGGTATTGGGTAATACTAGACATTAACCCATTAACTTCAGAGCCAAAGGCTTCAATATAAAGTCTTGGAAGGATGAGACTGCAAATAATGGAGACTAGTTTATTCAGTAAAGAGATAATTCCATTTAATTTTAAAGATTTTGTATTCACGGCATGACTTTCAGGATAAAATATGTTTGCATTGTACTATTTTTTGTTAAAATAGTATAGAGGTAGTATCTTTTTAAAGGGGATTTTTACGATTGTCTTTTGTGATAAGAAGTGATGTTATCAGCTTCTTTTAACAAGGGTTTTAACATTTCGTAACATAGTCTTACATTTCATCAATTGGTGTAGGGAAGAGTATCCAAAAACAGCAAAAATAAAATAAATGATTGGTACAAGTTTTGGAGATCGTTTAATAGACTGCTTGAGATATGTTCGAGTATGTTTTATATCTTTTAGACCAAAGTAGCGCATGGCAAGGTAATAGTCTTGGTAGGCCTCTAACTCTTTTTGGGGGATGAGGTTGAGCTGGTGATTAAGGGTTTTGGCACGTTTTGACACGATTTGATAGCCTTGGATAACCTTGGTACTGTTTCTAGAGATGCTATCTTCCTGTGTTTCATAGATGACGAGATCCTCTGCTATTTTATAACCCTGACTGATGTTCAAGAGTTTTAAAAATAGGTCCCAATCTTGACAACTTAAAAGTTGTTCATCTAATCCTCCAACAGCAAGAAAAATATCTTTTTTTACCATGAGGGTAGAGAATCCACCTAGATTATTTTGCTTAATGGTATCTTTGATAGGAATAATACCTTCGCCCAGGGTGGTGAATGTCTTAGCTCCAAATCCAGTTACGACAAACCCAATTTCTGGAAATTGGTTAAAGATTTGGATTTGTTTTTCTAGCTTAGTTGGTAAGAAATAGTCATCAGAATCTAGGAAAGCGATGTAGTTTCCCTTAGCCAACTTAACTCCCGTATTACGGCAGACATTAGCGCCTTGATTTTTGGGAAGTTGGAGATAGGTTAGATTAGAAAGTTGACTTTTGAGTCTTTCTAATGTGTTCATAGATCCATCTGTTGAATGGTCGTCAACGACAATGATTTCGATATTGTGATAAGTTTGACTGGTAATACTTTTAATGACCTCTTCAATGAGGTGCCCACGGTTAAAATTAGGTATAACAACAGAAATAAGTGGCTGGTTCATATTTTTTTCTTTCTAACTTTAGTCGCTTTTTATATTACTATATGATTCAATAATTTTCAAACAATACTTATGTAGGAGCTTTTATAATGCCATCTCAATTATCTCAACCACTAGTTAGTGTTATTATTCCCATGTATAACGCTTCAAGTTTTATAAAAGAAACGCTTCAGTCTGTTTTTCAACAAACTTTTCAAAATTTTGAAGTTATTGTTGTTGATGATCAGTCCACCGATAATTCTTATCAACTGGTATCAGAAATGTTATCAGCTTATTCAAATCTTAGTTTGCTAAAGAATGTGCAAAATTCGGGTGTTGCGATTTCAAGAAACAAAGGGGTAAGCTATGCTAAAGGCCGCTTCATTTGTTTTTTAGATGCGGATGATTTGTGGTTACCAAACAAGCTAGAAGTACAGGTTGCTTTTATGCTAAAATATGGTCATGCTTTTTCATTTACATCATATCAATTTGCAGATGAAACAGGCAAACCTATCAAAGCTCCTATAACTGTTCCGGAAAAAATCTCCTATCAGGAGGCATTGAGGAATCATACCATTTGGACCTCGACAGTTATGCTTGATTTAGAGCAACTTAGTAAAGAAGAGATTGCAATGCCTAATGTCAGGAGGGGGCAAGATACAGCTACATGGTGGAAAATTTTAAAAGTTGTTAAGTATGCTTATAGCATCAATCAACCCCTTTCCATTTATAGAAGGACCAATCAATCGCTATCAGCTAATAAGTTTGCTGCGATTAAAAGAACATGGTATTTATTTAGAAAAGTGGAAGGATTGTCAGTTATAGAGACTGTTGGTCCATTTATAGGATATGCTTATAATGCTATTAAAAGAAGGATGTAAGGAGAATGTATGGTCGTACTAGTTGCAACCTTAGATACTGAAAATGTTAAGGGCTTGGTTAAGGAGATGAATTTAGAAAATCTTGAGACCATTGTCGTCAACCAATCAAGGCAAGGAAGAGTGGCTTCACAACTGTTGGAAGATGGTAAAACTAAAATTTTATATAGCGATCGTCTCGGACTTAGTGCTAGCCGCAATGATGCTCTAAATTTAGCTCCATATACTGCAATTTGTCAGATTGCTGATGATGACATGGTCTTTGTGGAAGACTATGAAAAACTTGTTGATCAAGCCTATCAAGAGTTTCCAGATGCGGATATGATCGTTTTTTATGTCGATCAAGAGCGTAGTGAATTATCGAAAAAACCGTTAAAAAAGGGAAAAATGAATCATATCACTGCTATGAAGACTTCCTCTGTTCAAATCAGCTTTAAAAAGTCAAGCCTAGTAGATAGAGGGATTACATTTGATGAACGGTTTGGTATTGGAGCTCCTTATACCTTTGGAGAAGAAAATATTTTACTTTTCGATGCCTTGAGGAAAGGATTAAAGATTTACAGCTACCCAGAAAAAATAGCGACCTTGAGAGATAGGGAATCGCATTGGGATCGTACCCCAACCCCATCTTTGTGCCAAAATCGAGGAGCTGTTTTTAAGCGCATGTCGCCCAAATGGTATTGGCTCTTGATTATACAATTTGCCATTCGTAAACGTCAGATGATGCGTCCAGAAATTTCTATTTTAGCTAATCTAAAATATATGTTTCAGGGAGCTAGGGAATTTCAAAAAGCTAGGACGTAAATCAAGAGTAAAAGCGTTGTAGCAGTTGTTTGATGCTACAAAATGAAAGAGGAGATGGAATGATAAAA
The DNA here is from genome assembly GCF_053203725.1 of Streptococcus porcorum. NCBI lineage: Bacteria > Bacillati > Bacillota > Bacilli > Lactobacillales > Streptococcaceae > Streptococcus > Streptococcus porcorum. Next base: position 23,228 of record NZ_JBRUDG010000004.1, read on the forward strand.
ACAAAAAGTTTATGGTCCATTATAGTTTATGCTGTTGAAGTTATTTTAATGTTAGCAGGAATAGTTGTATCTTTGCAGTTTCAAGAGCTATTTGATCAATTTTCTAATTTAAATAACAATCTTTTAGAGTTGAGTGGTTTTAGCCGTGTTCTTCCTTGGTTAGTTCTGATTTATCTCATCATTTGTAACATGTTTGATTCACATGTGTATTATAATCGTTCCAAGAGCTCTTTATTTGTTAATGCTTTTTTTATTCAATTATTCTTTTCACTTGTCATGCTAATAGTAGAGTGGGGAAGTTTTCATCAGCTCCATGTTACAGGATGGTTTTATCTCGCCTATATTATCTTAAGCACAAGTATTTCTGGAGCTTTTTATATAATGGTTTCTAGCCTGTATAAACTCGTTATTGGTCAGAAACGTCTTTTGATTTTAGGAAAAGAAAAAGAGGTACTAGCAGCTATTGCTAATTTTCAGTCCTCGGCTTCTTCATTTCATGAGCTTAGTTATGTTGCCTTTTCTGACTACCTTGAGAAGATAAAAAAAGTGATTGATCAGATAGATGTTGTTTATCTTGTTGGTCCTATCGATCAATCAGAAGTTTTGGAGATTTACGATTATCTGATGAGGGAAAAGAAGGACATGTATTTAACAGCGAATTTAGAAAGTACGCTTGTCCGTGATTCAGATCTCTTTAATATTTCTGATGAAAATATGCTTCGTTTGGCCCCTTATTCGCTCTCCAAGGGACAAGATATCGTTAAACGTCTGTTTGATATTGTATTAGCCCTTTTCATGTTAGTGTTAAGTCTGCCGTTGACCCTACTAGCAGCTTGTATGATAAAGTTAGAAAGTGAGGGGCCGATATTTTATAAACAGGATAGAGTGACACGTGATAACAAGATATTTTCTATTTTAAAGTTCAGATCAATGACTGTAGATGCAGAAAAACACTCTGGTCCAGTGTTAGCACAAGCCAATGATCAACGTGTGACAAAGGTTGGGAAATTCATTCGAGCAACTAGGATTGATGAGCTTCCTCAGTTGATTAACGTCCTAAAAGGAGAGATGTCGATTGTTGGTCCAAGACCTGAGCGTCCGTTTTTTGTGGATCAATTTTCACAAGAAGACTCGCACTATCCTTGGAGACATCATGTTAGAGCTGGTTTAACAGGTTATGCTCAAGTTTATGGTAAGTATACCTCGGATTTTAGAGATAAGTTGAAATTTGATCTCTTATATATCAAAAATTATTCCTTGTTATTAGACATCAAACTTCTTTTAAAAACGGCTATTATTATTTTTGATAAGATGAGTTCACAAGGAAAAGAGGAGCAAGCATCAGATCAGCTAAATTTGACAGAACTTGAGCGAATAGTAAAGATATTATGATATTAAAAATAACAAAATAGTAATTAGAAACAAGAATGTTCTGCATTCTTGTTTTTTTTTTGAACAAATGCTATACTGACAGAAAGATAAGGAGGGGACATATGAAAAAGTTTTCTAAAGAAATTTTGGCAACTGTTCTTAAAGATTATAGGATAAGGCACCAATTAACTCAGGAAGATCTGGCTAACAAAGTTGGTATCAATCGTTCATTAGTTTCTCGAATAGAACAAGAAAAGTTTGTTCCCAGCATTGCTCAATTAGAAAGCCTAGCTGAATTAACCAACCATAAAATTGAAGATTTTTTTTCAGTTGAACAAAAAACTGTACAAAATATTGAGTCCAGTAGCACTATTGCAGTGGCGGGATTAGGCTATGTCGGAATGTCAATGGCGGTGTTACTAGCTCAGTATCATCAAGTAATAGCTGTAGATGTTTTGGAAGAAAAGGTGGTTCTTGTTAATAAGGGAGTTTCTCCTATTCAGGATGATTATATTGAACGGTATCTAAAAGAGAAGGACTTAAATTTGAAGGCAAGCTTAGATGCTAAAAAGGCTTATGAGGATGCTGAATTTATCGTCATAGCAGCTCCTACAAATTATGATAGTGCTACAAATTATTTTGATACGCAACACGTTGAGACTGTTATTAAACAAGTACTTGCTGTGAACCCTCAAGCAATTATGGTGATTAAATCTACTGTCCCAGTAGGGTTTACACTTTCTATGAGAAAAAAATATGGCACAGAAAATATTCTATTTAGTCCAGAATTTCTGAGAGAATCAAAAGCTCTTTATGATAATCTTTATCCCTCGCGTATCATTGTTTCTAGCGAATTAAATGATTCGGTAGAGTTAAAAGCAGCTGCTTCAAAATTTGCTTCTTTTTTAAAAACAGCTTCTCTAAAGGAAGATGTCAGTGTTTTATCTATGGGGGCGACAGAAGCTGAGGCGGTTAAGTTGTTTGCCAATACTTATTTGGCTTTACGGGTATCTTATTTTAATGAGTTAGATACATATGCTGAAATCAAGGGATTGAATACACAATCAATTATCGAAGGGGTTGGTCTAGATCCTCGTATTGGAACTTATTACAACAATCCATCGTTTGGATATGGAGGTTATTGCTTACCAAAAGACAGTAAACAATTACTAGCTAATTATGATAATATTCCTCAAAATATGATGACAGCTATTGTAGAATCTAATCGAACACGAAAGGATTTTATAGCAGATCAAGTTTTAAAAATGGCGGGCTATTACGACTATAGTGAACATGATACCTTCCACTATCAAAGTGAAAAAGAAGTAACTATCGGAGTCTATCGTTTAACCATGAAGAGTCATTCCGATAATTTTAGACAAAGTTCGATACAAGGGGTCATGAAACGGATTAAAGCCAAGGGTGCTAAAGTCATTATATTTGAGCCAACTTTGGAGAATGGCTCTAGCTTTTTTGGCTCTGAAGTGGTCAATCATTTAGAAGAATTCAAGAAAAAAAGTCAGGCTATTATTGCAAATCGTTACGATGACAACTTAGATGATGTTCGCAATAAAGTTTATACAAGAGATATTTTTGGTCGAGACTAAGCCTTATAAAAAAATGAATGCTCAGAAGATAAGCATTCATTTTTTTTATAAGGCTTAGTGCCATTCATTTTCTGAGCGTAATTCGTTTGACATCATACTTAGTATAGTTTCTTTGATATCAGCCCCTTCATAGATCGACTGATAGATAGCAGTAGTGATGGGCATATAAACACCAAGTTCCTGTGCAATCTCGTAAGCTACCTTGGTTGTTGAGATGCCTTCAATCACCATTCCCATATTGCGTTCGATGTCTTCTAGTTTCTCCCCTCGTCCTAGGGCATCTCCAGCGCGCCAATTTCGTGAGTGGATAGAGGTTCCTGTGACAATCAAGTCCCCAACGCCAGATAGACCGCTATAAGTGAGAGGGTCAGCTCCGAGCTTGACACCGAGTCTTGTAATCTCAGCTAATCCCCTTGTGATGACAGCAGCTTTGGCATTGTCTCCAAAACCAAGACCATGTAAGGCTCCTGCTCCAACCGCGATGATGTTTTTAAGTGCACCAGCTGTTTCGACACCAATCACATCCGTATTGGTATAAAGACGGAAATAGGTGTTGCTAAAAAGATTTTGAACATACTTTGCAGTGTCTAAATCTTTTGATGCTGCAGTAATTAGGGTCAAGTCACGTACAATAGTTTCCTCCGCATGACTAGGCCCAGAGACTACCACAACCTCACTACGAAGCTCAGCAGGAATTTCCTCTTCTAATATAGTAGACAGACGTTCATGTGTGCCAGGCTCTAAACCTTTTGAAGCATGCATGATGGTAACTTTATGGTTTAAAAGTTCAGCAACTTGTTTGGCCACTAGACGAGTCACTTTTGTTGGAACGACAAAAAGAATGGCGTCAACCTGATCTAAAGCTTCTTTTAAATCAAGATAGGCTTTGATGGATGGATCTAGCACCACATCTTTAAAATAATGTGTATTCGTATGATGGGTGTTAATCTCTTCAATCTGTTCAGGAATATTTCCCCAAAGACGAACATCATGCCCATTGTCATTTAATACTTGCGCTAGGGCTGTTCCCCAAGAACCTGGGCCCAAAACTGCAATTTTTTGTTTTGTCATATTTTTCTCCTCTTAATGATAGAAAACCATTCATATTATACCATATTTACGCTAAACTTGTACAATTGGAAGGAGTTGGATTAAAACAATCTTAAGACTAGCAAAGTTAAGGTGTTTGTGTTAGAATGATAGGCATTGAATAATGCAATACTTCCTGTTCACACCTTGAACCAGGAGTTTTTTCATGAAAAAGGAGGAAAATATGCTTAAAAAAGCACTTAAGCCGTACAAGTGGTATGTTATGGCTTCTGTATTGATGACGATTGTAATCGTATCAAGTGCGCTTTTACAACCGAACTACCTCAAAGATGTGTTAAGTGCGGTGATGGAAAACGATAAGGATAAGATTACATCAATTGGGATTTGGTTATTGGGGATTGCGGGTGCAGGTCTCCTAGCTGGTATTGTCAATACCGTCTTAGCCGCTAAAATTTCACAAGGTGTTTCTGCTGATTTGCGTGAGGCAACGTTTAGAAAAATCCAGACTTTTTCTTATGCCAATATTGAGGAATTTAATGCAGGGAACTTGGTTGTTCGCATGACCAATGATGTCACGCAGATTCAAAACTTGATGATGATGATTTTCCAAGTCTTGTTACGTCTTCCTATTTTGTTTATCGGTGCTTTCATCATGGCAGTAAGAACGCTACCAAGTTTATGGTGGGTCTTGGTGTTAATGGTTATCCTGATTGGAGCAGTAATGGCTGTTATCATGGGATTGATGGGGCCGCGTTTTGGGATTTTCCAAAGCTTGATGGATAAGATCAACAGTATTGCTAAAGAGAACCTTCGTGGTGTCCGAGTGGTCAAATCTTTTGTACAGGAAAAGTCACAATATGCCAAATTCAAGGAAGTGTCTAATGACCTGCTTGATCTCAATTTATTTATCGGGTATGGCTTTTCTATTATGATGCCTGTCTTGACCTTTATTGCTTATATGGCAACGTTTGTTTCTATTTACATGGTATCTAAAATGGTTGATACTGAGCCAGAGGCTATCGGAAACATTGCTTCCTTTATGACCTATATGATGCAAATTATGTTCTCAATTATCATGGTGAGCTTTATGGGGATGCAAGCTAGTCGTGCCTTTGTAGCCCTTAACCGTATTAAAGAAGTATTGGATACCGAGCCTGCTATGACCTTCAAAGAACATGCAGATGAGGATCTTAAAGGAGATATTGTCTTTGAGCATGTGAGTTTTACTTATCCACATGATACCGAGCCAACACTCAAAGATGTCAGTTTTACAATTCAATCTGGTCAGATGGTCGGAGTTGTGGGGGCAACAGGTGCAGGGAAATCAACCCTTGCGCAGTTGATTCCACGTCTATTTGACCCCCAAGAAGGACGTATTACAATCGGTGGTCGCGATCTTAAAGATCTTAATCAGACGACCTTAAGAAAGACAGTCTCTATTGTTTTACAAAAGGCTATTTTGTTTAGTGGAACGATTGCTGATAATCTTCGTCAAGGAAGTGCTGGTGCAGACATTGCAGCAATGGAGCGTGCAGCAGGAATTGCTCAAGCTAAAGAGTTTATTGATCGTATGGATGAGACTTATGAGAGTCAAGTTGAAGAGCGTGGGAATAACTTCTCTGGCGGACAAAAGCAACGTATGAGTATTGCCCGTGGTGTGATTGGAAATCCTAAAGTTTTGGTCTTAGATGACTCCACTTCTGCTCTTGATGCTAAATCTGAAAAGTTAGTTCAAGAAGCTTTAAATAAAGATTTAAAAGAGACGACGACAGTGATCATTGCTCAAAAGATTTCTTCAGTGGTTAAAGCAGATAAAATTTTGGTCTTAGATGAGGGCCGCTTAATTGGTGAGGGAACGCATGCTGAGTTAGTTGAGACCAATGCCGTTTACCGAGAAATTTATGAGACACAAAAAGGAAAGGAGGAAGAGGAATAAGCTGAGCTTAACCTCTATGTATAATGAAAACAGCACGATTTTTCTGGTTTTATTTTAAACGTTATAAGTTATCCTTTTTCGTGATTTTTTTAGCGATTATTATATCCACTTATTTACAAGTTAAAGCTCCTGTTTATCTTGGGGAGGCCTTGACAGAGCTTGGGACTTGGGTACAAGACTATTTTAAAGCTAAGGCAATTAGTGAGGCAACAGGACAAGACTTGGTACGTCCAAGTATGGATGCCTTTGGCTCAGTCATGTGGAAACTCTTTTTAACCTATGCTTTTACAGCCTTGTCAATGTTGATTTATACGGTACTTTTTTCACGTATCGTAGCACACTCAACTAACCGAATGAGAAAAGGCTTATTTGGGAAGTTAGAGCGCCTGACGGTAGCATTTTTTGATCGTCATAAAGATGGTGACATTTTATCTCGCTTTACCAGTGATTTGGACAATATTCAAAACTCTTTCAACCAGAGTTTAACGCAAGTGGTGTCTAATATTGCCCTTTATATTGGACTTGTGTGGATGATGTTTTCACAAAATACCAAGCTAGCTTGGGTGACAGTAGCTAGTACCCCAGTTGCTATTTTGTTCTTGATTTTTATTGTTCGTATGGCTAGAAAATACACTGATCTTCAACAGGCAGAGGTAAGTAAACTCAATGCTTATATGGATGAGAAAATTTCAGGTCAAAAAGCCATTATTGTGCAAGGTTTGCAAGAAGAGACGATTGCAGGCTTTACAGTATTAAATGATAATGTTAGAAGAGCAACTTTTAAAGGTCGTCTTTTTGCTGGTTTGCTTTTCCCAGTGATGAATGGAATGAGCTTGATTAATACAGCTATCGTCATCTTTGTGGGCTCAACTCTAGTATTGGATGATAAGTCAATGACAACAGCAGCTGCACTTGGTTTAGTGGTTACCTTTGTTCAATATTCACAACAATATTATCAACCGATTATGCAGGTGGCTTCTAGTTGGGCAGAGTTGCAATTAGCCTTTACTGGTGCAGGGCGTATTCAAGAAATGTTTGATCAAGAAGAAGAGGTTCGTCCTATCTCTGCTCCTAAATTCACAGAATTAAAAGAAAGTGTTGAAATTGAAGGGATTGACTTTGGTTATCTACCAGGTCAGCGTGTTCTTAAAGATGTGACGATTTCTGCTCCTAAAGGGAAAATGGTGGCGGTCGTGGGACCAACAGGTTCTGGTAAGACCACTATTATGAATCTCATTAACCGCTTTTATGATGTGGATAAGGGGGCTATCAAGTTTGATGGTCGTGATATTCGTGAATACGATCTTGATAGCCTACGTGAAAATGTTGGGATTGTGTTACAAGAATCTGTTCTTTTTAGTGGCAGCATTAGAGATAACATTGCTTTTGGTCGTCCAGATGCCAGTCAAGAAATGGTAGAAGCTGCTGCTCGAGCGACCCATATCCATGAATTTATTGATAGCCTTCCAGATCAGTATGAAACCCTGGTTGATGATGAAAATAACATCTTCTCGACAGGTCAGAAACAATTGATTTCTATTGCGCGCACCTTGTTAACAGATCCTCAAGTTTTGATTTTGGATGAAGCAACGTCAAACGTTGATACGGTGACAGAAAGCAAGATTCAGCAAGCTATGGAAGCTGTTGTGGCAGGGCGTACGAGCTTTGTGATTGCCCATCGTTTAAAAACTATTTTGAATGCTGATGAAATTATTGTCTTAAAAGACGGTGAAGTGCTAGAACGTGGAAATCACTACGAACTGCTTAGACAAAAAGGTTTTTACGCTGAACTTTATCATAATCAATTTGTATTTGAATAGCACAAAAGACAAGGTGATGAGACCTTGTCTTTTTGAAAAAAGAAAATTATCAGGCTTTTTGCTTTTCTTTTACGAATAGCCTATAATAGAGGAATTGAGTAGAAAGTGAGAAAATTATGTCTAGAATCCGTGGATTTGAATTGGTATCAACCTATCACAACGAAGATTTACTGCCTAAGCGAGAAACAGCACATGCGGCTGGATATGACCTAAAGGTTGCAGAAAAAACCATTATTGCCCCAGGGGAGATCAAGTTGGTTCCAACAGGGGTAAAGGCTTATATGCAAGCAGGAGAAGTCCTCTACCTTTATGATCGCTCGTCCAATCCAAGAAAAAAAGGTTTGGTCTTGATTAACTCTGTTGGTGTGATAGATGGGGATTATTATGGTAATGCTGCAAATGAGGGGCATATTTTTGCACAAATGCAAAACATTACGGAGCAAGACGTGGTCCTTGAAGTTGGTGAACGCGTAGTACAAGGTGTTTTTGCGCCCTTTCTTGTTGCTGATGGTGATCTAGCAACTGGTCAACGAACGGGTGGGTTTGGAAGTACTGGAAACTAAAGAAGAGTTGGGGAGGATAGAAGAATAGCTAAGAAGAAAACCAATTTTGTTTGTCAAGAGTGCGGGTACAACTCTCCTAAATACTTGGGGCGTTGTCCCAATTGTTCGTCTTGGTCTTCTTTTGTTGAAGAAGTAGAGGTGGCCGAGGTTAAAAATGCTCGTGTCAGCCTGACAGGCGAGAAAACCAAACCTGTTAAATTAAATCAGGTAACCTCTAGTCAGGTTGCTAGAACCCAAACGGATATGGAGGAGTTCAACCGTGTGTTAGGTGGAGGTGTTGTTCCAGGGAGCTTAGTGCTGATAGGAGGAGATCCAGGGATCGGAAAGTCCACTTTGCTTTTACAGGTTTCGACTCAGTTAGCCAATAAAGGCACCGTGCTTTATGTATCAGGGGAAGAGTCAGCAGAGCAAATCAAACTACGCAGTGAGCGCTTGGGTGATATTGATAATGAGTTTTACCTCTATGCTGAAACCAATATGCAATCAATCAGAGCCGAAGTCGAAAAAATTCAGCCCAATTTCTTGATTATTGACTCTATCCAAACCATCATGAGTCCAGACATATCCAGTGTTCAGGGATCTGTTTCACAAGTTAGAGAAGTGACAGCTGAGTTGATGCAACTTGCTAAAACCAATAATATTGCGACCTTTATTGTTGGTCATGTGACTAAGGAGGGTACACTGGCAGGACCACGGATGCTAGAGCATATGGTGGATACTGTCTTATACTTTGAAGGGGAACGTCAACACACTTTTAGGATTTTGAGGGCGGTAAAGAACCGTTTTGGCTCGACAAATGAAATCGGTATTTTCGAGATGCAGTCAGCTGGTCTGGTAGAGGTCTTGAATCCGAGTCAAGTCTTTTTAGAGGAGCGTCTTGATGGGGCAACAGGATCGGCTATTGTGGTAACAATGGAAGGAACAAGGCCTATCTTGGCTGAGGTTCAAGCCTTGGTAACACCAACTGTATTTGGAAATGCTAAGCGGACCACAACAGGATTAGATTTTAATCGGGCAAGTTTGATTATGGCAGTCTTGGAAAAGCGTTGTGGCTTGTTACTACAAAATCAAGATGCCTACCTAAAATCAGCTGGTGGAGTGAAGTTGGATGAACCTGCCATTGATTTAGCTGTTGCTGTAGCCTTGGCATCTAGTTATAAGGACCAACCAACTAACCCTCAAGATTGTTTTATTGGTGAAATTGGATTGACAGGTGAGGTCAGACGGGTCAATCGGATTGAACAAAGGGTAAATGAAGCAAGTAAATTAGGCTTTACTAAGATTTATGCTCCGAAAAATTCCCTACATGGTCTAACTGTTCCAGATGGTATCCAAGTGATAGGTGTGTCAACAGTCAGTGAAGTCTTGCAGAAAGTATTCAATAGCTAGCTTTTTCTGTCTTTATCAGGGACATTTTCAGAAAAACATGATAAGATAGATGAAACTAATATGAAACCGTCATGCTTTTCATTGCACAAAAAGGAGGATGAAGAAATGACACGATTTGATGATTTTTTGACGAATAACCAAAACTTTGCGAGGGTTTTTCCAAATGGTCATATCCCGACACCGCCAAGAAAAGAGGTTGCCATTGTGTCTTGTATGGATGCAAGGATTCATGTGGCTCAGATTTTTGGCTTGAGTTTGGGAGATGCCCATATTATTCGTAATGCTGGTGGACGTGTTACAGATGATATTATCAGGTCGTTGGTGATTTCAGAGCAGTTACTTGGGACAAAGGAGATTATTGTGATGCATCATACCGATTGTGGTTTGCACAAAAAGGATAATCAAGCCTTGTGGACCAATTTAGCGCCTGTTTTAGGTGATGATGTCAAATCGGTGGATTTTCTTCCTTTTGAAGACATTGAAACCAGTGTGACAGATGATGTTCTATTACTAAAAAATAGCCCCTTGATTCCTAAAGATATTGTGATTAGTGGGGCAATTTATGATGTGGATACTGGACGTGTTTTACCAGTTATCCGTGCTTAATAGCAGCTGTTGATAGAAAAAAGGTTGGCGCTTGAGCTGACCTTTTTTTAAAAGTGTTGTTTCTATTGCGGTTAAGCGTAAGCCGTGCTTTTTTTGCTATAAAACCTTATTTTTGATTGACAAGTGGTCATTTGAAAAGTATAATTGTATTATATTAACAATACAAAAAAGGAGAACCTCTCATGTCAGATAATCGAATGAAATATACCATTGATAGTAATATGCAATTTCCACTTGTTGAAATTGCTCTTGAAGCTGGTGAATCTGCCTATATCCAACAAGGATCTATGGTTTACCATACTCCTAGTGTTAGCTTAAATACACGTCTGAATGCGCGTGGAGGATCAGGTCTAGGGAAGTTATTGGGAGCGATTGGGCGTTCCATGACTTCTGGAGAATCCATGTTCATCACTCAGGCCGTGTCAAATGCAGCAGACGGGAAGTTAGCGCTAGCTCCATCAACTCCAGGTCAAGTGATTGCTCTTGAGTTAGGGGCTAAGCAATATCGTCTTAATGATGGAGCTTTCCTAGCTCTTGATGGCTCTGCTCAATATAAGATGGAACGTCAAAGTGTTGGACGAGCTTTCTTTGGTGGGCAAGGCGGTCTTTTTGTCATGACGACAGAAGGTGAGGGAACTCTCTTAGCTAACGCTTTTGGTTCTATCAAAAAGTTAGAGCTGACAGGTGGTACGATTACTATTGATAATGCGCATGTGGTGGCTTGGAGCCGTGATCTTAATTATGACATCCACCTTGAAAATGGCTTTTTGCAGTCTATCGGTACTGGTGAGGGAATTGTTAATACCTTCTCAGGCTACGGTGAAATTTATGTTCAGAGTTTAAATATTGAAACCTTCGCTCAAGTGATCGGTAATCACATTGTTACAGGTGGAGGAGATGGTGGCGGTGGAAGCACCTCTATCTTAGATGCCTTGATGTAATACAGTATAGTAGGAAAGTAAGGAATGATTGAAATGCCTTTCTTTCCTTTTTGTTTTATCCTACTTTCTTGTCGCAAGCTTTCAAGGTATGTTATAATAGTGGGGATTGAAACTTTTAAGGAGAAAGGGACTAAATCAGTTGCAATGGTTAATAAAAGTAGCTAGAGCATTACTTTTATTAACGGTTTGTTTTCTGTTTTAGTTAGTCTTGGTATCTTACATTATGTCAAATACTATTCGTGTGCGTTATGCACCAAGTCCAACAGGGCTACTACACATCGGTAATGCCCGTACAGCTTTATTTAACTATCTTTTTGCCCGTCATCACGGTGGTGACTTTATCATCCGTATCGAAGATACTGACCGCAAACGTCATGTGGAGGATGGTGAGCGTTCTCAGTTGGAAAACCTACGTTGGTTGGGGATTGATTGGGATGAAAGCCCAGAGACACATGAGAACTACCGTCAGTCAGAGCGTTTGGAACTTTATCAACAGTATATTGATCAACTCTTGGCTGAAGGTAAGGCCTATAAATCTTATGTGACCGAAGAAGAGCTGGCAGCAGAGCGTGAGCGCCAAGAAGCAGCTGGGGAAACACCACGTTATATCAATGAGTTTCTAGGCATGTCTGAGGACGAAAAAGCAGCTTACATCGCAGAGCGTGAAGCAGCAGGTATTGTCCCAACAGTTCGCTTGGCTGTCAATGAAGCAGGCATCTATAAGTGGAATGATATGGTCAAGGGCAACATCGAGTTTGAAGGGGCTAATATCGGTGGTGATTGGGTCATCCAAAAACGTGATGGTTACCCAACTTACAACTTTGCAGTTGTTATTGATGACCATGATATGCAGATTTCGCACGTTATCCGTGGGGATGACCACATTGCCAATACGCCAAAACAGTTGATGGTTTATGAAGCACTTGGTTGGCAAGCACCAGAGTTTGGTCACATGACCTTGATTATCAACTCTGAGACTGGTAAAAAGTTGTCCAAACGTGATACCAATACTCTTCAGTTCATCGAAGACTACCGCCGTAAAGGTTACATGCCAGAAGCTGTCTTTAACTTTATCGGTCTTTTGGGCTGGAACCCTGGTGGCGAAGACGAAATCTTCTCGCGTGAGGAATTTATTCAACTCTTTGATGAAAATCGTCTCAGCAAATCGCCAGCAGCCTTTGACCAGAAGAAAATGGATTGGATGAGCAACGAGTACATCAAGAATGCTGATTTGGAGACTGTTTTTAATCTTGCTAAGCCATTCTTGGAAGAGGCTGGTCGTTTGACAGATAAGGCAGAAAAATTAGTAGAACTCTATAAACCACAGATGTCATCTGCGGATGAAATTGTGCCTTTGACAGATCTTTTCTTCTCTGATTTCCCAGAGTTGACAGAGGCTGAAAAAGAAGTCATGGCAGGCGAAACAGTTCCAACTGTTCTCAACGCTCTTAAGGCAAAATTGGAAGCCATGACAGACGAAGACTTCCAACCAGACAACATCTTCCCACAAATCAAGGCAGTCCAAAAAGAAACAGGCATCAAGGGTAAAAACCTCTTCATGCCAATCCGTATCGCCGTCTCAGGTGAAATGCACGGACCAGAGCTACCAAACACCATTTATCTGCTCGGTCGTGAAAAATCTATCCAACATATTGATAATATGTTGAAGAGTTTGTAAACAAATTTTCGCAGCCACACGACTGCGAGGATTTACTTATAAAAGGTAAGGTCTTACAAATAACCTTTTGATAGAATCCTATCCTATACTGTAGTATAGGATAGTTTTATTTTTGAAAGAAGGTTTCAAGAACTCATAATGGGTTTTAGTGTCTTTATTTAAGAGTTCTTGTAGCTTTCTTAGCTCGATAATAGTAAGATAGTTTTTTGTGAGAATATTATATCTGCTATAGCGTCTGAATTTGACGATTAGGCAGTACTGTAAAGTGTGATTTCTTATTGTGATGAGTATTAATAACGTCCAGATTTGTATAGAGACTCTCTATTTATTTGGGATAATGCAACGGTAATTGGTGGACAACTTGCTTTATTTTTTTAGGAGCAAGTGTTATCCTAAGGTTAGTAATTCGAAGGAGAAATCAATGCAAACCATCATTCCACATCTCTGGTACGATACAGAGGCAAAAGAGGTTGCAGAGTTCTATGTGGACCTTTTCGGCGGCAAGATTGACTGGACCTATACGATTACAGATACGCCTTCTGGCGACTCTGATTTGATCCAATTCCAGCTAGGGGACATGACCCTGGCTGCTATTAGCGCAGGGCCGTATTTCAAGCTTAATGAGTCTATGTCGCTCATGGTAAATGTAGCTAGTAAGGATGACGTAAGCCGTCTTTATGAGGCTTTATCAGACGGTGGACGTGTGCTTATGCCTTTGGCAGAATATCCTTTCAGTCCTTACTATGTTTGGTTGGAAGACCGCTTTGGTTTATCTTGGCAATTGTCCTATGTACCAGACTTAGATAACCCCTATCAGTTTGATATCTTTCTACTCTTCTCGCAAGAGCAAGTCGGGTTAGCCCAGCCTATGCTAGATTATTACAAGGATAAGCTGCCTCAAGCTCATCTTGGTCGCTTGTCTTACTATGGCGAAGGTGAGGCTGCGGTTGCTGCTGCCAAGTTGAATTATGCGGAGCTTTTAATCGGAGATCAAAAAATGATCGCCATGGATCATGGATATGGTGGTGTGACCTCTTTTAACGAAGCCTTTTCGCTAATGGTCTATGTGGATAGTCAGGAAGAAGCGGATAGTTGGTATGAAACTGTTTCGGCAGTTCCAGAAGCAGAAATTTGTGGTTGGGCCAAGGATCAGTTTGGGCTTTCTTGGCAGATTGTGCCACGTATTTTGATGGAGGCATATGATACGGCTAGCCCAGAACAGATTAAGGCTGTGAATGCTGCAGTAATGACAATGAAACGTCTAGATATCGCAACTATTCAAGCCTTATTAGATTAATAATGTGTAACAGGAACTGAGTAGCAGTTTCTGTTTTTTTCTTAGACAAGAATGAAATGGCTCGGATTTTGGTATAATGAAAGAAAGTAGAGGGGAGACGATATGAAAGCAATAGAAAGACGAAAGCACATTTTATCACTTTTACAGAAAACATCTCAACCACTTTCAGCGAATTACCTAGCAAAAGAATTTGGGGTCAGTCGCCAAGTTATTGTGGGAGATGTAGCCTTGCTTCGCGCAGAAGGGGCTTTGATTTTGGCGACTCCAAGAGGCTACCTACTACAATCTTCTCTAGCGTCTATTGAGGGAGCTTATGTTCGTAAAATAGTTTGTCAGCATGGTCCAAAGGAGGTTGAAAGAGAAATGACGATCTTACTAGAAGGAGGAGCCCAGATTTTAGATGTCGAAATTGAACATCCTATTTACGGTTTATTGTCTGGTAAACTGAATATTGCAAGCTTTGAAGATAGAGATCATTTTTTGGATAATTTGAAGCATTATCAGGGTGTGCTTTTGAGTAATTTAACGGAGGGTGTCCATACCCACACAGTCTCATTTCCTTCTTTTCAAGCCTACCAAGAACTTTCTCTTGCCTTAATGAATGCTGGAATTTTATTAGAAGATTAGAAAACATTACAGGTGTCTTGACACCTGTAATGTTTTGTTTTATAATCAGACTCATGGAAAGAGAGGTTACTGATGTCTCAATTAACACTATCCCCTAAAAGTTCTGTCAAGCAGTTATCTATTAGTGCAATTTTAACAGCATTTGCTATTCTAATTCCACTGATGATGCCGATTAAAATTATTATTGGACCAGCATCTTATACACTTGCCAGTCATATTCCCTTGTTTATTGCTATGTTTATTTCACCTACAACAGCCATAATGGTAGCTTTGGGTTCTAGTCTAGGGTTCTTCTTAGCAGGCTTTCCAATTGTCATTGTATTTCGTTCATTTACTCACTTAATGTTTCTCACTTTGGGTGCATTTTTAATTAAACGATTTCCAAGTTTAATGGATTCTAAGCACTTTTTTATATTAGGGGTTGGACTTAATCTGCTTCACGGTTTAGGGGAGTATGTTGTTGTCATGATACTTACTTCAAGTGGGCAGACTTCTGATACCTATTGGGTGACTATGCTTGGCTTGATTGGTCTAGGTTCAACCATTCATGGGATGATAGATTTTAGTTTAGCGTATTACTTTTGGAGAATTTTGAAAGAGCGAAAAATTTATCAATCATAATCTGTGCTGAGAAAGAATATGTTGCATAAGTCGGGGAGTATTCTCTGACTTTTCTTTTGTAAATAGGAGCTGTTTATTTGATTGAAACAAGGAGTTATGTAGGGTAGCCAATGTTGAATCTAGCTTGTTAATGGATATAAAAATGAGGAAGACGGCAATGATGAATAAATAATTTAGAGGCTGTCGCTCTTATTACATGGTAAAAAACGATTAGTGGGGCTGTGTAGGCGTTATACACGCTGACCTATGAAATAGTATTATATTCCCTATTTTATAGCAAAACATGAATTTTTATCCAAAAAACAAAAAATATTTGCATAAATATGTTGACAAAAGAATAAATATGCATTATACTGTATAACATAAGGTTGAGTGATATCAACCCATTAAGAATAAGAAAAGAGAAAAATGTTATGTCAAAAGAAAAAGTTATCCTTGCTTACTCAGGTGGTCTTGATACGTCCGTTGCGATTACTTGGTTGAAAAAAGACTATGATGTTGTAGCGGTATGTATGGACGTTGGTGAAGGAAAAGATCTAGATTTTATTCATGATAAGGCCTTGACTGTTGGAGCGATTGAGTCTTATGTGATCGATGTAAAAGAAGAGTTTGCACAAGATTATGTTCTTCCAGCCCTTCAAGCCCATGCTTATTATGAGCAAAAATACCCACTGGTATCAGCTCTTAGCCGTCCATTGATTTCTAAAAAGTTAGTTGAAATTGCACACAAAACAGGTGCGACAACTATTGCTCATGGATGTACTGGTAAAGGAAATGACCAAGTTCGTTTTGAAGTTGCCATTGCAGCGCTTGATCCAAGCTTGAAAGTAATCGCCCCAGTGCGTGAGTGGAAGTGGTCTCGTGAAGAGGAGATTGAGTACGCTAAAGAAAATGGTGTTCCTGTGCCAGCTGATCTTGATAATCCTTACTCAGTCGATCAAAACCTTTGGGGACGTGCAAATGAGTGTGGTGTTCTTGAAAATCCTTGGAATCAGGCTCCAGAAGATGCCTTTGGTATTACAACAGCTCCAGAACAAGCTCCAGATACTCCAGAATATGTGGACATTGAGTTTAAAGCAGGTGTTCCAGTTGCAGTTAATGGAGAAGAGCTTAGCCTGGCTAATTTAATTCAAAAATTAAATGTGATAGCTGGCGCTCATGGTGTAGGACGGATTGACCACGTTGAAAACAGATTAGTAGGAATCAAGTCACGTGAAATTTATGAATGTCCAGGAGCTATTACTTTACTAACAGCTCACAAAGAAATCGAAGATTTGACTTTGGTTCGTGAAGTTTCTCACTTTAAACCAATCATCGAAAATGAATTATCAAACTTGATTTATAATGGACTATGGTTTAGCCCAGCAACCAAAGCTTTGATTGCTTATATTAAAGAAACACAAACTGTCGTTAATGGAACAGCCAAAGTTAAGCTTTATAAAGGGCATGCGCAAGTTGTAGCTAGAAAATCACCAAACTCACTTTATGATGAGAACTTGGCAACCTATACTTCAGCTGATAGCTTTGATCAAGATGCTGCAGTTGGCTTCATCAAACTTTGGGGGCTTCCAACACAGGTTAACGCACAAGTACAAGAACAATCACAGAATTAAAGGGGTCAAGAAAGGACTTCAGATAAAAGTACACAGAGAGGTACATCTGAGTCTCTTTTCTTAATCTTTATCGACAAGGTTATCCTGAGAGATAACTTCGAGGATAAATAAACCCATCCGAGAGAGTTGGGATTTATCATCATGTGCAGGGACACAGGCTAAGGATGAGAATACTCGTCCTTTTTCATTGATGAGAAAAGAGGATAGACAATGGCAGATAAAAAATTATGGGGTGGCAGATTTGAAGCGGGCCTTGAAAAATGGGTAGAAGAATTTGGAGCATCCATTGCATTTGATCAAAAAATGGCAAAATATGATATCCAAGGCTCTCTGGCTCATGTGACCATGTTGGGAAAGACAGGTATTATTGAAAGTGCAGAAGCAGATACGATTAAAGCTGGTTTAGAAGAGCTTTTAAAAGAGTATGAAGCAGGGCAACTGGTATTTGATATTTCTAATGAAGATATCCATATGAATATGGAATCGCTTCTAACAGAAAAAATTGGTTCGGTAGCTGGGAAACTGCATACGGCGCGTTCTAGAAATGACCAAGTCGCAACAGATATGCACTTGTATTTAAAAGATAAGTTGCTAGAAGTGGTTGAGAAGCTGGCAAATCTTCGTCAGGTGTTGGTTGATTTGGCAGAAGAAAATGTTTACACTATTATGCCAGGTTATACTCATCTTCAACACGCTCAGCCTATTAGCTTTGGGCATCACTTGATGGCTTACTACAATATGTTCACCAGAGATAGTGAGCGTTTTGAGTTTAACATGAAACATGCCGATTTATCTCCGCTTGGAGCAGCTGCGCTTGCTGGCACAACTTTTCCGATTGATCGTCAGCTGACCTCAGACATGATGGGATTTGCCAAACCTTATAGCAACTCTTTGGATGCTGTTTCTGATCGTGATTTTATCTTAGAATTTTTATCCAATGCTAGTATTTTGATGATGCATATGAGCCGTATCTGTGAAGAAATTATCAATTGGTGTTCCAATGAATTTCAGTTTGTCACACTATCTGATACGTTTTCAACAGGCTCATCCATCATGCCACAGAAGAAAAATCCAGATATGGCAGAGCTAATCCGTGGAAAATCGGGTCGTGTTTACGGCAACTTGATTGGTCTTTTGACTGTCATGAAGTCCCTACCTTTGGCCTACAATAAAGATTTACAAGAAGATAAAGAAGGGATGTTTGATACCGCAGAGACCATTACCGTTGCGATTGATATCTTGGCAGGAATGTTAAAAACCATGACCGTCAATCAGGAACACATGGCAGAGTCCACAGAAAAAGACTTTTCAAATGCAACAGAATTAGCAGATTATTTAGCAAGTAAGGGCTTACCGTTTCGTGAGGCACATGAAGTGGTTGGTAAGCTAGTCTTGGAGTGTACAAAGGCAGGCTACTACCTTCAAGATGTGCCATTTAGTCGCTATCAAGAAATTTCTGATTTAATTGAGGAAGATATTTATCTTGCTTTGCAGTCTAAAACAGCTGTGGAGCGCCGCGACTCGCTTGGAGGAACAGGGTTCAAGCAGGTATTATGGCAGATTGAGGAGGCAAAAAACTCTTTCTAGTTGAAAAATAAGTCAAGAAACTGAGGTTTTTTGGCTTTTTTTTGATTTATGGTATAATAGATGTAATTTAGAGGTTTGGAGTCGTATTTTGCGAAAATCATTTCGAGTAAAGAGCGAGAAGGACTTTAAGGTAATTTTTGAGGCAAGTCAAAGTGTCGCCAATCGAAAATTTGTAGTCTATCGCTTAGAAAAACAACAAAAACACTACCGAGTAGGGCTCTCAGTTGGGAAAAAACTAGGCAATGCCGTGGTGCGAAACCGCATAAAAAGACGATTACGTCACTTAGTGATGGAATTTTCCCCCTATTTAGTAACGGATGACTTTGTCGTGATTGCTAGAAAAGGGGTAGAAGAATTGTCTTATCAAGAGTTGAGGCAAAATTTGATGCATGTCTTGAAACTCGGAAATCTTTATCAGGAAGGTTTATCAAGTGAAAAAGAAGATTAAAGTAGTAGGGATGCTCCTTATGGGCTTACTTATATTGACAGCCTGTGGGACAGGCAATATTACCAGCTCAAGCTCAGGTGGCTGGGAACAGTTTGTCTATTTATTTGCAAGAGCTATTAGAGGCTTGTCTTTTGGTAATATTGGGGTGGGAATCATTCTCTTTACCCTTGTGATTAGGACAGTTCTCTTGCCTGTCTTTAATTTACAGATTAAGTCAAGTCAGCGCATGCAGGCGCTTCAGCCAGAGCTCAAGGCTTTACAAGCTCAGTATCCAGGTCGTGATACCGATAGTCGTATGGCTCTTGCAGAGGCATCACAGCGTTTATATAAAGAGCATAAGGTTAATCCTTATTTGACCTTACTGCCTATTTTTATTCAATTGCCAGTTCTTTTAGCGCTTTATCAGGCTCTCACTCGAGTAGAGTTTTTAAAAACTGGTCATTTCTTATGGTTAGATATTTCTCAGCCTGATCCTTATTTTATTTTGCCAGTGTTAGCGGCAGGATTCACTTTTTTATCTACATGGTTAAGTTCAAAATCAGCACTTGAGAAGAATTTTGCGATGACCATTATGACTTATTTTATGCCAGTGATGATTTTCTTTTTCTCTATCAGTGTGGCAAGTGGGGTGGCTCTTTATTGGACGGTTTCAAATGCTTACCAAGTAGCGCAAACCTTAATCTTTAATAATCCTTTTAAAATTATTGCGGAGCGTCAGCGTTTAGCACAAGAGGAAAAAGAAAAAGAGGCACGACTAAGAAAAGCTAAGAAGAAAGCTCAGAAAAAGAGAAAATAAGGAGAATAAAAATGGGACAGTTCACAGGATCTACTGTTGAAGAAGCCATTCAAAAAGGATTAAAGGAGTTGAGACTTTCTCGCTTACAAGCACGCATTAAAGTGGTGTCTCGCGAGAAAAAAGGATTTTTGGGATTATTCAAAAAACCAGCTGTTGTTGAGGTGGCAAGATTAGAGGATTTTAGTCAGACGGCGGAGCTTAAGTCTGTGATGGTCGAGGCGGAAAAGCTAGACTCAGCAAGGCAGAAAAAAAGCTCGGAGAGTCTGAGTTTATCGCTTGAGGAGAGTTTGTCGGCATCTAGTTCAGAATCTCTTTCGGAATCTCTTTCAGATTCTCTTGTCCAAGCAGCATCAGAAAGCTTTGTTGAAGAGTTCCAGTCAGAAAGTGTATCGTCTGATGAAAAATCTTACCCTAATATTTCAGAAGCAGCAGAAGCTATTGGTCACTATATTCAGACCATCATTTATGAGATGGATATTGAGGCTAATGTCTTATTAGATTATAGCCGTCGAGTGATTAATTTACAGATTGAAACCTCAGAGCCAGGTCGTGTCATCGGTTATCATGGTAAAGTCCTTAAATCTTTACAACTTTTGGCGCAAAATTTCTTACATGACCGTTATTCTAAACATTTTTCTGTTTCTTTAAATGTCAACGATTATATTGAACATCGTACAGAGACTTTGATTGAGTTTGCTAAGAAAATTTCAAATCGTGTCTTGGAAACAGGTCAAGATTACGTCATGGATCCTATGACCAATAGCGAACGTAAAATTGTCCATAAAACCATCGCCCAAGTTTCTGGTGTGGAAAGCTATTCTGAAGGTAGTGATCCCAATCGTTATATTGTTGTGACCTTGGGTGACTAGAACGCTTAGAAATAAGCGTTTTTTAGGTTCATCTTGAGGACTATTCATTAGTGTTAAAGCTATTTTTGCTCATTTCCTAGCTTAAATCAAAGATAATGAGTATTGATTTGAAAAAAAACATCGTCTCTCTCAAATAATTCTTGACAAGAGGATGCTATTTGTTATAAAATATTATGGTATGTTTAGTAACTGATCAAATAATAGCCGGCTAAACGAATACGAAAATCTATGAGGAGGTATTCAAAGTGAAACGTACTTACCAACCAAGTAAAATCCGTCGTCAACGTAAACACGGATTCCGTCACCGTATGTCAACTAAAAACGGACGTCGCGTGCTTGCAGCTCGTCGTCGTAAAGGACGTAAAGTGTTGTCAGCTTAATGCGACTAAAAAAACCGACAGTAACTCGAGTCTGTCGGTTTTTTGATTGGGAAAATATGATAGAATAAAGATATGACAATAGAAATTTTTGACACCCATACACACCTAAACGTAGAAAATTTTACTGAAACTGTCGCAGAGGAGTTAGCCTTGGCTAAGGAGATGGGCGTGACGACTCACAATGTGGTTGGTTTTGACCATGACACGATTGAGCGTGCGCTTGAGTTAGCAGATAGCTATCCTGAGATTTATTTGACACTGGGTTGGCATCCGACAGAGGCGGGCTCCTATAGTGATGCGGTAGAGGTTTACCTTCGTGAGAAACTCCAGCATGATAAAGTGATTGCCCTTGGCGAGATTGGCTTGGACTACTACTGGATGGAAGATCCAAAAGAGGTTCAGGCGGAGGTCTTTAAGCGCCAAATGGCTCTGGCAAAAGAGCTGGATTTACCCTTTGTCGTTCACACCCGTGATGCCCTTGAGGATACTTATGCTATCATCAAAGAGGTTGGTGTAGGACCTCGCGGTGGGATTATGCATTCTTACTCAGGGTCTTTGGAAATGGCAGAGCGCTTCATCGAGCTTGGGATGATGATTTCATTTTCAGGCGTGGTGACCTTTAAGAAGGCCTTAGATATCCAAGAAGCTGCACAACATTTGCCGTTAGACAAGATTTTGGTGGAAACAGATGCTCCTTACCTTGCTCCTGTTCCTAAACGTGGCCGTGAAAATAAAACAGCTTATACACGCTATGTCGTTGAAAAAATAGCCGAGCTTCGAGGTTTAACGGTTGAGGAAGTGGCGCGTGCCACAACAGAAAATGCAAAGAGGTTGTTTGGTCTTGACTGAAAAAATAAAAATCCAAGAAGTGATTGTGGTTGAGGGCAAGGACGATACTGCAAACCTGAAACGCTTTTATGAGGTGGATACTTATGAAACCAGAGGCTCTGCCATTGATGAGGATGATCTAGCGCGTATTGAGCGTCTCCATGATTTGCGCGAGGTGATTGTCTTTACTGACCCCGACTACAATGGCGAGCGCATCCGAAAAATCATCATGCAGGCTATTCCCACGGTCAAGCACGCCTTTTTACAGCGAGACGAAGCAACTCCAAAGTCAAAAACCAAAGGCAGATCACTAGGAGTAGAGCATGCTAGTTTTGAAGACTTGGAAAAAGCTCTCTCCAGTGTCCGTGGTTACTATGATGACGACAATAACTTTGACATCACCAAGTCAGACCTGATGCGCCTAGGGCTCCTTATGGGCGGTGACAGCCGCAAGCGCAGAGAATATCTAGGAGAACACTTGCGCATCGGCTATTGCAACGGCAAGCAGTTGCTCAAACGATTGGAGTTGTTTGGGATTAGCCTGGCGGAAGTGGAAGATGTGATGGGGGAGTATAAAAGTTGATGATGAAAAAAGTTGTTCTTTGATTCATCTTTGTATTAGAAGTGTTATTGAAGGTAAGATAAATATAAGGAGATTACAATGAAGGTTGTGAAACAATTATTACTAGCTTTTTTTGTGTTATTATTGTCGTCTGATATACGCAACACACTAGTTTCTTTGATACTGGGAAATAGTATAGAAAATCTCTCTCAGATGACATTAGGGCAAGGTATATTATTGATTCTATTATTTTCTACTTTGTTTCTGATACTGTTGTTTATTGGTCGCAAAGGACAATGGTTGAATTGGGATGATAGCTTATTTTCTAAAGAAAATGTAAAATGGTTAATATACACTATCTGTGGAGCATCACTGGCTTATGCATCATTCATATTTATATTTCATGATAGTCAGGAAGTTCTTCCTCTGAACTCGATTGATTTTTGGCTCGGTATTGGATCAATGATTTTAATTGCTCCTATGGCAGAGGAGATGGTTTTTCGTGGCATATTGCCAAAAGTTATTTTTTCTCAACATCTAAAATTGAGTCTTTTGATAACGGGTTTTCTATTTATATTACCACATTACCCAGATAGCCTTGTATCTTGGCTTGATTACGGCATATCTGCACTCCTGTTATCTTATTTATATTATAAAACCCGTAGAGTAGAGTTAACTATTATTTTACACATTTTTATGAATGCTTTGGTAATCATTTTTGGTTAGGATATTTTCTTGATGAAGAAAAGTATCTGATACTAAAAAACAAATTTGGAATTACAGCCATTATGAGAAAGTTAAGTGTTGTTTCACGATTGAGTGAGATGGCCTTGTGATTGGAGAATTTTTATGTGTCTTATCTGTGAAAGGATTGAATGGATTAAGCAAAATGAAAATCCGTATTTTGTAAAAGAACTTGAGACAGGGTATGTCGTTATTGGGGATCACCAACATTTTAAAGGGTATACTTTATTTTTGTATAAGGAGCACGTCACTGAATTGCATGATTTACCTCTTCTTTTTCGAAATCAACATTTATCAGAGATGGCGGACGTATCGGAACTTGTTAGCGAAGCTTTTTTTGCTGATAAAATAAATATTGAGAGTCTAGGGAATGGAGATAGTCATCTACATTGGCATATTTTTCCAAGAAAATCTGGTGATTTAGGCGATTACGGTCGTAATGGTAAAGGACCGGTTTGGTGGTTGCCGTTTGATAAAATGTATGCAGATGAAAAGTGTGTGAAGGGACAAGAGCTAGAAAAGTTGAAAAAACGTCTATTAGCAGAGTTTGAAAATAGGAAGAAAAATAAATGAGAATTGCAGACAAAAACGTTACTCGTGCCGTCCTTGAGTGCCACGGGTTTACCTTTAAGAAATCCTTCGGTCAAAACTTTTTGACTGATACCAATATTTTACAGAAGATTGTGGATACGGCAGAGATTGACCAAAATGTCAATGTTATCGAGATTGGGCCTGGAATCGGAGCTTTGACTGAGTTTTTGGCAGAAAATGCTGCCGAGGTTATGGCCTTTGAGATTGATGACCGCTTGATTCCGATTTTGGCGGACACCTTGGGTCGTTTTGACAATGTGACCGTAGTCAATCAAGATATCCTCAAGACCGATTTGCAGACCCAGATTCAGAATTTCAAGAATCCTGACCTGCCCATCAAGGTCGTGGCCAACCTGCCTTACTACATCACTACCCCTATTCTCATGCACCTGATTGAGAGTAAGATTCCCTTCAGCGAGTTTGTGGTCATGATGCAGCGGGAGGTGGCCGACCGCATTTCTGCCGAGCCAAACACCAAGGCCTACGGTAGTCTGTCCATCGCGGTTCAGTACTACATGACTGCCAAGGTGGCCTTCATCGTACCTCGTACCGTATTTGTGCCTGCACCAAATGTGGATTCCGCGATTTTAAAGATGACACGCCTTGATAGCCCTGCGGTAGCTGTTCAGGATGAGGACTTCTTTTTCAAGGTTGCTAAAGCCAGCTTTGTTCACCGTCGTAAGACCCTGTGGAATAACTTGACCAATGCTTTTGGAAAGTCTGATGAGGTTAAAGCTAAGTTAGAACTTGCCTTGGAAAAAGCAGAGCTTACCCCAAATTTACGTGGTGAAGCCTTATCACTTGAGGACTTTGCGAGATTGTCAGATGCTTTGAAAGCAGCAGGATTATAAAGAAATAAGAAAGGCAAACCTATCTGGGTTTTGTCCTTTTTCTTTTTTTGATATAATAGGGATATTAAGTATTAAGGAGTTCATTTGCGAGGAAGAATTATCAAATCCCTAGCAGGATTTTATTACGTTGAAGCGGACGGTCACGTTTATCAGACCAGGGCGCGTGGCAATTTTAGAAAAAAAGGTCAAACACCTTATGTAGGGGACTGGGTTGAGTTTTCAGCAGAAGACCATTCAGAAGGTTATGTGTTAGCGATTGAAGAGCGTCAAAATAGTTTAGTGAGACCGCCAATTGTGAATATCGATCAAGCAGTGGTCATCATGTCGGCTAAGGAGCCTGATTTTAATGCGAATCTTTTAGATCGTTTTCTGGTGCTTTTGGAGCATAAACGGATTGAGCCGATTATTTATGTTTCAAAGCTTGATTTATTGGAGGATCAAGCAGAGCTAGACCAGTTGCGTCGTGTTTATCAAGAAATTGGTTATGAGGTATGTTACAACTTAGAGGAGCTCTTACCATTATTAAAAGATCGTGTAACGGTTTTTATGGGACAAACAGGGGTTGGGAAATCAACCTTGCTAAATAAAATTGCCCCAGAGTTAGCTTTAGAGACAGGTGAGATTTCAGATAGTCTTGGACGTGGCCGTCACACGACGCGAGCAGTGAGTTTATACACTGTTCATGGGGGGAAAATTGCAGACACCCCAGGTTTTTCTTCCTTAGACTATGAAGTCACAAAGAGTGAGGACTTAAATCAGGCCTTTAGAGAACTAGCGCGTCTAACCCCACAATGTAAGTTCAGATCGTGTACCCATACCCATGAGCCTAATTGTGCAGTCAAGCAGGCGCTTGAGCAGGGAGAGATTTTTCAAGGACGCTATGAAAATTACTTACAACTACTCAGTGAAATTGAAAATCGTCGTGAAACATACAAGAAAACAGTTAAAAGAAAGTAGGTTATTATGTCACAATTTAAGATTGCCCCATCTATTTTAGCAGCAGATTATGCTAATTTTGCGACAGAGTTGAAGCGTGTTGAAGCAAGTGGTGCCGAATATGTTCATATTGACATCATGGATGGTCAATTTGTACCAAATATCAGCTTTGGTGCAGGTGTGGTCGCTGCTATGCGTAAGCATAGTAAGTTGATTTTTGATTGTCATTTGATGGTGGTAGATCCTGAGCGTTATGTGGATGAATTTGCTCAAGCAGGCGCCGATATTATAACCATTCATGTGGAAGCAACCACCCATATTCATGGTGCTCTTCAAAAGATTAAGGCAGCAGGGATGCAAGCAGGTGTCGTGATTAACCCAGGAACTCCCGTTGAGGCTTTGATACCTGTTTTGGATTTGGTTGATCAGGTTTTGATTATGACAGTTAACCCAGGATTTGGAGGGCAAGCCTTTATTCCTGAGATGGTCGAAAAGATTAAAAGAGTTGCCCAACTGCGTCAAGAAAAAGGTTTAGACTTTGATATTGAAGTGGATGGTGGGATTGATGATAAGAGCATCAAAGCCACAAAAGATGCGGGAGCTAACGTCTTTGTAGCAGGTTCTTATGCCTTTAATGGAGATTTGAATGAACGTGTGGCAACACTCAAAAAAGCAATTGAGGCCTAAAACGGTTGCTGTTTTTGCCTCTGGTGACATCACAGGAGCTTGTTTTGATTTTGATTATATTGTAGGGGTGGACCGAGCTTGTCTATATCTCTTAGATAAGGGGCTGCCACTGGATTTGGCTGTGGGAGATTTTGATTCCGTATCAACCTCAGAAAAATCCTTGATCGTCAAAAAAGCTCAAAGAATCTGTCAAGCCCAGCCTGAAAAAAATGATACAGATACAGAGTTGGCCTTAAAAGAGGTCTTTCGTCAGTATCCAGAAGCTCGTGTAACAGTTTTTGGTGCCTTTGGTGGACGTTTGGACCACGCTTTGTCTAATCTCTTTATGCCTAGCGATCCTGAACTTGCCCCCTTTATGCGTCAGCTTTTCTTAAGAGATCAGCAAAATCATATCAGTTACTATCCCAAGGGGAGTCATCTGATTATGCCAGAGCCTCAGCTACCCTATGTTGCCTTTATGACAAGTGGTGAGGGGGCTTTGGAGATTTTAGGTGCCAAATACCCTTTAGCTTCTTCGAATTATTTTAAGAAGAAGATTTATACCAGTAATGAATTTTTAGATGATCCCATAAAAGTGACCGTAGAAGATGACTATGTTGTAGTGATAAGGAGTAGAGATAGGAGGTAGCATGTTATATCTGATTTTGATCATCATAGTAATCCTTTTGCTATATTTGATTTGGAAGCAAGCAGATGACCAACGAAGACAAGTACAATTTCAAGAAGAAGAAGCGGATCGCTTATCCGATCAACTGTCTTATCAGTTGGAAGTCGCCAATAAAAATTTGCTTCTTGAGCAAAGTAAGCAACTACAGGAATTACAAAGAGATCTTTATCAACAGCTATTGTCTATTAGAGAAACCTTAGGGCAACACTTAACGGAGCATCGTGATCGCTCAGATCAACGCTTGGAAATGATGACCAAGCAGTTGACGGACGCAGTCAGATTGATGCAAGACTCTAATGAAAAGCGTTTGGAAGAGATGCGGGTGACCGTAGAGGAAAAGCTAGATAAAACATTGCACAGCCGTTTACAAGCTTCCTTTGCAACGGTTTCTCAGCAATTAGAAAGTGTCAATCAAGGTCTGGGTGAGATGAAGACGGTTGCGCGTGATGTGGGAACTTTAAATAAAGTTCTGTCCAATACTAAAACTAGAGGGATTTTGGGGGAATTGCAATTAGGACAAATCATTGAAGATATTATGAGTCCTAGTCAGTACGAAGTGGAAGTCCCAACTGTTTCAGGCTCTAGAGAGCGTGTAGAATATGCCATCAAACTCCCAGGACAAAGCCAAGGGCAGACCATATATTTGCCGATTGATTCAAAATTTCCTTTAGAGGATTATTATCGCTTAGAAGATGCCTATGAAAGAGGTCAAAAGGAAGAAATCGAGCTGCACCGAAAAATGCTTTTGGCGGCTATCAAACGTTTTGCTAAGGACATCAATAAAAAATACCTTAATCCTCCTGAAACAACCAATTTTGGAATTATGTTTTTACCGACAGAAGGACTATATGCGGAGGTCGTCAGACATCCTGCTTTCTTTGATAGTTTGCGTCGGGATGACCGTATCGTGATTGCAGGTCCGTCCACCTTATCAGCTTTATTAAATTCCTTGTCTGTTGGCTTTAAGACCTTGAGTTTGCAGCGTTCAGCTAATGATATTGGACGTGCTCTAGGTCAGATTAAAACCGAGTTTGGTAAATTTGAAGGTCTTCTAACGAAAACGCAGACCCAATTAAACCGTGCGAGTCAAAATATCGATAGTCTTTTATCGACACGAACCAAGGCCATATTACGTAGCCTAGATCGTCTTGAGCAAGTGGAGCAAGATGATTCTTTCTTACCAAATCTAGAAATTGAGGAAAACCATGAAAATTAACCAGATGAAAAAAGACCAACTTTTTGAAGGCTATTACCTTATTAAGTCGGCGGAAGTACGAAAAACTAGAGCAGGTAAGGATTATATTGCGTTTACCTTTCAAGATGATACAGGAGAAATCAATGGAAACCTATGGGACGCACAAGCTCACAATGTGGAAAAATTTATAGCAGGTAAAGTTATCTTTATGAAGGGACGACGAGAGGTCTATAATGGGATGCCTCAAGTGAACCAAATCACCTTGAGACTGGTTCATGAGGGAGAACCTTCCGATCCTAAAGATTTTAAAGAAAAATCACCTGTTAACCTTGATGATATTAAAGAATATCTTGATCAGATGATTTTTAAGATTGAAAATGCCACTTGGCAACGGATTGTGCGTGCGCTTTATCGTAAGTTTGGAAAGGAGTTTTACACCTATCCAGCAGCTAAAACCAATCATCATGCTTTTGAAAATGGTTTATCTTACCACACTGCTACGATGGTGCGTTTGGCAGATGCGATTGGAGACATTTATCCAGACCTCAATAAGAGCTTATTATTTGCAGGCATTATGTTGCATGACTTGGCCAAGGTGATTGAGTTGACTGGGCCAGAAAATACAGAATATACTGTACGCGGTAACCTGATTGGCCATATTTCCTTAATCAATGAGGAAATTACAAAAGTTATCACAGAGCTAGATATCCCTGATGATAAAGAAGAAGTTATTGTGCTTCGCCATCTGATTTTAAGCCACCATGGACAGCTGGAATATGGTAGCCCAGTACGTCCTATGATTATGGAGGCTGAGATTCTTCATATGATTGATAATATTGATGCGGAAATGATGATGATGCAGACAGCACTTAGTCGTGTATCCGAGGGAGAAATGACGAATCGTGTCTTTGCTTTGGACAATCGTTCCTTCTACAAACCAAAATATCATCAGTAAAAAACCAAGAAAAACGAACATGAGGTGACTTAATGTTCGTTTTTTACTTATATTATGATATAATAGCAGAAAATAAATTTCTGGAGAACTGTATGAAATTAAGAAGAAGTGAGCGTATGGTGGTCATCTCTAACTACCTCATCAATCATCCTTATCAATTAACAAGCTTAAATGTATTTGCTGAAAAATATGAAACAGCCAAGTCATCCATCTCAGAAGATATCTCTATTATTAAAAAAGCCTTTGAAGAAGCTCATATTGGCGAAATTGAAACAGTGACAGGAGCTAGCGGAGGAGTTATTTTTACACCTACTATTTCTAAAGAAGAGGCATACCAAGTCGCTTCAGATTTACGTGATCGCCTATCTGAAAGTGATCGTATCTTACCTGGAGGCTACATTTACTTATCAGATTTATTAAGTACACCACATATTCTTAATCAAGTAGGGCGGATCATTGCTTCACATTTTAAAGAAAAGAAGATAGATGCAGTGATGACCGTAGCTACCAAGGGTGTCCCTTTAGCTAATGCGGTAGCAAATGTTTTAAATGTACCATTTGTTATTGTTCGTCGCGATTTAAAAATAACGGAGGGATCGACCGTCAGCGTGAACTATGCTAGTGGTTCGAGTGACCGCATTGAGAAGATGTTTTTATCAAAACGCAGTCTAAAGCCTAACAGTAATGTCTTGATTGTAGATGATTTCTTAAAAGGTGGCGGGACGATTACAGGAATGGTCAGTCTATTATCTGAATTTGATAGCCACTTAGTCGGTGTTGCTGTATTTGCAGAAAACCAGCAGGAAGAAAAGGATTTGGTGGATTATAAATCTCTTCTTAGTGTGGCTGAATTAGATACAAAAAATAAATTTATTCGTGTTGAATTAGGGAATTTATTTGAACTGTAACAATTTTGTAAAAGAGATAGGATTGTCCCTCTCTCTTTTTTATGATAAAATTCTAATTGTTTATAGATATAATGAGGTATTAAAAATGAACATAGAAAATCAATCAATTGATAATAAAAAAACGAATAAATTAACAGCGACTTTGGCAACGACTTCTGCAACACTTGCTGTTCTAGGTGCAAGTGGACTTAACCAGACTGTTCACGCCGAGGATGTAGAATCAGCCACTCAAGTGACAACAACTACAGAGGAGACAACAACACAGTCAACTCCAACCATCGAAGAGGCTACTGCAGCAGTTGCTGATGCTGAAAAAGAAGTGGCGACAGCTAGTGATGCGGCACAGCAAGCTACTCAAGCTGCCACCGAGCAAGATGCGGTAGTAGCAGACTTGACTGAGCAAGTGGCTGCAGCAGAGACAGCTGTGACAACAGCAGAAAGTGCCGTAGCAGAGGCAGAAATTATCGCTTCAGAATCTAGTCCTGAAGTTATCTCTGAAACTCAAGATGAAATCGAAGCAATTACTTCTGAGTTAGAAACAGCCACTACAGCTTCAGAGGTAGCAGGTCAAGCTGTACAAGAAAAAGAGGCTGAGGTTGCTGCTGCTAACACGGCATTACAGGAATCTAAGAATGCCGTTAGTGAAAGTGAGGAAACAATTGCAACTTTGTCAGAGTCTGTCCAATCTCCTGAGAAATTGACTGAAGAAAAGGCAAGTAGTGAGGCTAAGGTAGCGAGTCTTGAAAAAGAAGTTGCAACTGCTGACAAAGAACTTGAAGCCGCAAAGGCAACCGCTTCAACAGCGATTTCAACAGAATTGACGCAAGCTAAGACAGAGTTGTCAGTAAAAGAAGCAGAGCTGAGTCAACTTCAAACTGCTACAACAGAAGTGAAGTCTGTTACAGGTGGAAATACTCTAGTAGTGCCTGCTAATTATGCGACACAGCTTTCCAATATTCGCAATTATAATTCCATCTCTGCTGCTGCTAAGAATGAATTGATTCAAATTGGGAAAGCGGCGGCAGCTGCAAATGGAGTTGTGGGTGATGGTTTTGTTGGCTCTAGTACAGCTTATAAGACCATTGCAGAGGACACGACACGCTTAGTTGATGTCAATAACATCAGCCATGAAGTTCAAGTAGAATTGACTCAATTTGTTGTTGAGTTACTCAATCCCGTACGCGCAGCCTTTAATTTATCACCTTTAACTATTACAGACTCCTCAATGGCATTTGCTGAAAGTGTTTCTGCAGCTTATGTTAGCAAGCATTCTCGTATTCAATATGAAAATGGCGCTCATGATACCGCTATTTTAAATCAAGAAGCAAGTAAAGCAGGTTTAACCACAGCTTCTTGGTATGAAAATATGGGAACAACTTGGTTGTCTAGTCATACAACAACGGTAGATGCTCTAAAGAGTAAGATCTATTATCAATTGATTTACATGCTCTTTACAGATGCTAGCTCAAACTTTGGTCACACTCGTACCTTCTTGAAAGGTGATAGTGGAGAGGCAGCCTATATTGGTGTAGGAATTAATGGTTTGGGTGCAACAGGTGTTTCTACTGCCTTTACACAACATTATCTAGTTGTTAAAGAAAGTGAGATTCAATCATCAGGTTTCTCTCGAACACCAATTGTGGCAACAAAATCAACTGTTGATGAAACTAAGGTTTCTCAGGTTCGTCAAGAAATCAGTAATCTTAAAGCTAAAATTTCAGACTTACAATCTAAACAATCCAATATTTCAACTTACTCAACGGTAGTGGCTGCGCAAAATAAAGTTGACACTCTATCCGCTCAATTATCTAGCGAAAAAGCGACTTTATCAACTTTAACCACTCAGCTAACTACAGCTACTCAGTCTGTAGCGGCCAATCAAGCTGCTCTAGAACTAGAAGAGAAACGCTTGGCAGAATTACAAGCTGTTGTAGTAACGGCTCAAAATAATTTTGATACGGTTAAATCTGAACTAGGAGATTTGATTGTGGCAAAAGGTGCAGCTGATTACAAAGTGAACACTTTAAGTGAAGAGTTAGCTGCAACTAAAGAGTTATTAGCGAAGTATCAAAATGAAAACTTATTAGCAGAAAGCCAAGAACAATTAGCGGCAGCTATTGAAACGTTAGAGACTCTGACATCTCAATTGGCTTTAGCGCTTGAAGAACAAGAAACCTTAGCAAATCAACTAAAAGAAGCCAATACACAGCTTGAAGCAAAACAAGCTACATTAGTAGCTGCTCAAAAAGTCTTGCTAGAACTACAAAAAGAGCAATTGGCAAAACAAGAGTCTGTGATTCCGACAGAGCAAGACGGAGTGATTACAGAAGTTGTTCTTGCTCAGAAGCCTGTTAATACGACAGGTCTCAAGCCTGTTGATACAGTGTCGAACGAACAAGTCAATATCCCAGTAAGTGAGCAAGTGGCTCAGTTAGAGCAGAAAAATCGTGTTGAGAAGGCTAGTCGTAACGTCTTGTCACAGACAGCACAGAAACGTCCTGCTTCACCAAGCGTAGTAATGTCTAATTCTGCGGTATCTAATGGGACAAAAGCCTTGGATAAGACAAATAACACACTTCCGACAACAGGAGAGGCGACTTATGGTTCTGCTAGTCTTCTTGGATTTGGTATGTTAAGTGCAGCAGCTTTAGCTAGTTATAAACGTAAAAAAGATGAGAGATAAGGCGAGATAGAATCTTTTTCTGCCTATGAACTTCAAAAGTTAGGATAAGTCTAACTTTTGAAGTTTTTTATTTATTCGATTATACTTGCTAGGTCTGCAGTCATCCATTGATTTCTTCCTTAAGTCTATTTTTTAGAAAAAAAGAATTGACGTGAATGATGATATATGTTATTATATTTAACGGTACTTTTTACTTTTGGTCTCTCAAAAGTGTACAGAGACGTGCTGACAATTGTTGCAAAAGTACACACAGATATGGGCGGTCACCACGTGCCATGTCAACCAAAAATAAAAAATTTTACAGGAGAAATGTAGATGCCTACAATTAACCAGTTGGTTCGTAAACCACGTAAATCTAAAGTAGAAAAATCTAAATCACCAGCCTTGAACGTTGGTTACAACAGCCACAAAAAAGTTCAAACTAACGTATCTTCACCACAAAAACGTGGTGTAGCAACTCGTGTTGGTACAATGACACCTAAAAAACCTAACTCAGCCCTTCGTAAATTCGCTCGTGTACGTTTGAGCAACCTTATCGAAGTTACTGCGTATATCCCAGGTATCGGACACAACTTGCAAGAACACAGTGTGGTTCTTATCCGTGGTGGACGTGTAAAAGACCTTCCAGGGGTACGTTACCACATCGTCCGTGGTGCACTTGATACTGCAGGTGTAGCTGATCGTAAACAAGGCCGTTCTAAATACGGTGCTAAACGTCCTAAAGGATAATAAGAAGGGGGATAAGAAAAAATGAGTCGTAAAAATCAAGCGCCAAAACGCGAAGTATTACCAGATCCAATCTACAACTCAAAACTTGTAACACGTCTTATCAACCGTGTTATGCTTGATGGTAAACGTGGTACAGCAGCAAGCATCGTTTACGGTGCCTTTGATCAAATCAAAGAAGCTACAGGTACTGACGCACTTGAAGTATTTGAGACAGCTATGGAAAACATCATGCCAGTTCTTGAAGTACGTGCCCGTCGTGTCGGTGGTTCTAACTACCAAGTCCCAGTTGAAGTTCGTCCAGAGCGTCGTACGACACTTGGTCTTCGTTGGTTGGTAAACATCTCACGTGCCCGTGGTGAGCACACTATGGTTGATCGTCTTGCAAAAGAAATCATGGATGCAGCAAACAACACAGGTGCAGCTGTTAAAAAACGTGAAGATACTCACAAAATGGCAGAAGCAAACCGTGCATTCGCACACTTCCGCTGGTAAGATAGGATATTTTAGCCTTAAGCAAATGCTAGCCAAAATAGGAAAAGCGACAAAGAAACTTCAGTTTCTAGGAGATTTTATCTTTTTGGCAGACATTTGTAGCTAAAATTCAACTAAGATTAAGATACGAGGGCGTCAAGCAACTCCTAGACAAAATAGGGAAGCGAAGCAGATTGCTTTGCAATCAATGAGGTTCATCTTTTTGTCAGTGAGTTGTAGCCTGAGTTCAATTAGGATGTGAGGACGTTAAGACAATTCAAGGAAAAATAGGAAATCAGACGCAGGACCTTAAGGTCCAAGGAAGATTTATCTTTTTTCCAGAATTTTTAGTCCGAGCTCAACTAATTAAGATACAGAGAACGTGCCTGCCGACGAAAAATAGGAAATCGAAGCAGAATGCTTTTGCATTCAATGGGATTTGTCTTTTTTCGTTGACAGTTGGCCGTTCGAGTTCAGTTCTACATTTGATATATGAAGTTAACTGAATTTAATTAAGATGAAGGAACTTCGTCCAATCATCACAAATAGGATTGAGGCTTACCTCATCTAATTTACACCATGAGTAAGAAATCAAGCGGGTGGGATTAACCCACTCGCTTTTCTTAATAATATGGTATAATAATAAAGTAAAATAAAAAATTATAGGAGAAAACCAAATGGCTCGCGAATTTTCACTAGAAAAAACTCGTAACATCGGTATCATGGCTCACGTTGATGCTGGTAAAACAACAACAACGGAACGTATCCTTTACTACACTGGTAAAATCCATAAAATCGGTGAAACTCACGAAGGTGCTTCACAAATGGACTGGATGGAGCAAGAGCAAGAACGTGGTATCACTATCACTTCTGCTGCGACAACAGCACAATGGAATGATCACCGTGTTAACATCATTGACACACCAGGACACGTGGACTTCACTATCGAAGTACAACGTTCACTCCGCGTTCTTGATGGTGCCGTGACTGTTCTTGATTCACAATCAGGTGTAGAACCACAAACTGAAACAGTATGGCGTCAAGCGACTGAATACGGTGTTCCACGTATCGTATTTGCTAACAAAATGGATAAAATCGGTGCAGACTTCCTTTACTCAGTAAGCACACTTCATGACCGTCTTCAAGCAAATGCACACCCAATTCAATTGCCAATCGGTGCAGAAGATGATTTCCGTGGTATCATCGACCTTATCAAGATGAAAGCTGAAATCTATACTAACGACCTTGGTACAGATATTCTTGAAGAAGATATTCCAGCAGATTACCTTGAGCAAGCTGAAGAATATCGTGAAAAATTAGTTGAAGCAGTTGCTGAAACTGATGAAGATTTGATGATGAAATACCTTGAAGGTGAAGAAATCACTGAAGAAGAATTGAAAGCTGCTATCCGTAAAGCAACTATCAACGTTGAATTCTTCCCAGTATTATGTGGTTCAGCCTTCAAAAACAAAGGTGTTCAATTGATGCTTGATGCAGTTATTGATTACCTTCCAAGTCCAGTCGATATTCCAGCGATTAAAGGGATTAATCCAGATACAGATGAAGAAGAAACTCGTCCAGCATCTGATGATGAGCCATTTGCAGCGCTTGCCTTCAAGATCATGACTGACCCATTCGTAGGTCGTTTGACATTCTTCCGTGTTTATTCTGGTGTTCTTCAATCAGGTTCATACGTTATGAATACCTCTAAAGGTAAACGTGAGCGTATCGGACGTATCCTTCAAATGCACGCAAACAGCCGTCAAGAAATTGACACAGTTTACGCAGGGGATATCGCAGCTGCTGTTGGTTTGAAAGATACAACTACAGGTGACTCATTAACTGATGAAAAAGCAAAAGTTATTCTTGAGTCAATCAACGTTCCAGAACCAGTTATCCAATTGATGGTTGAGCCTAAGTCTAAAGCTGACCAAGATAAAATGGGTATCGCCCTTCAAAAACTTGCTGAAGAAGATCCAACATTCCGCGTTGAAACAAACGTTGAAACTGGTGAAACAGTTATCTCAGGTATGGGTGAGCTTCACCTTGATGTCCTTGTTGACCGTATGCGTCGTGAATTTAAAGTTGAAGCAAACGTAGGTGCTCCTCAAGTATCTTACCGTGAAACATTCCGCGCTTCAACTCAAGCACGTGGATTCTTCAAACGTCAATCAGGTGGTAAAGGTCAATTCGGTGATGTATGGATTGAATTTACACCAAACGAAGAAGGTAAAGGATTCGAGTTTGAAAATGCCATCGTCGGTGGTGTGGTTCCTCGTGAATTTGTACCAGCAGTTGAAAAAGGTTTGATCGAAACTATGGCTAACGGTGTTCTTGCAGGATACCCAATGGTTGACGTTAAAGCTAAACTTTATGATGGATCATACCACGATGTTGACTCATCTGAAACTGCCTTCAAGATCGCAGCATCTCTTGCTCTTAAAGAAGCGGCTAAGACTGCACAACCTGCTATCCTTGAGCCAATGATGTTGGTTACTGTAACAGTTCCAGAAGAAAACCTTGGAGATGTTATGGGACACGTTACAGCTCGTCGTGGACGTGTTGATGGTATGGAAGCACATGGTAACAGCCAAATCGTTCGTGCTTACGTTCCACTTGCTGAAATGTTTGGTTATGCAACTGTTCTTCGTTCTGCAACTCAAGGACGTGGTACATTCATGATGGTATTTGACCACTATGAAGATGTTCCTAAATCAGTTCAAGAAGAAATCATTAAGAAAAATGGTGGAGAAGCTTAAGAGCTTCCAATCTAAAAATATAAAAGCGTCTGGAAACAGGCGATTTTATATTTTTAGAAAAGGGTAAAATCGTTTGCAATTTTATGGAAATAGTTATATAATAAATACGTTGAAGGATTAATTTGTAATCATCCAAGTTAATCTTTTCACAAAGACTTAAGGGCTTGCCCTTTACAATAATTTTTTATTTGATTTTCATAAGGAGGAAATCACTAATGGTAGTTAAAGTTGGTATTAACGGTTTCGGACGTATCGGTCGTCTTGCTTTCCGCCGTATCCAAAACGTAGAAGGTGTTGAAGTAGCACGCATCAACGACCTTACAGATCCAAACATGCTTGCACACTTGTTGAAATACGACACAACTCAAGGTCGTTTCGACGGTAGCGTTGAAGTTAAAGAAGGTGGATTCGAAGTTAACGGTAAATTCGTTAAAGTTTCTGCAGAGCGCGAACCAGCAAACATCGATTGGGCTACTGACGGTGTAGAAATCGTTCTTGAAGCAACTGGATTCTTTGCTTCTAAAGCTGCAGCTGAACAACACATCCATGAAAATGGTGCTAAAAAAGTTGTTATCACTGCACCTGGTGGAAACGATGTTAAAACAATCGTTTACAACACTAACCACGAAATCCTTGATGGTACTGAAACAGTTATCTCAGGTGCTTCATGTACTACAAACTGTTTGGCACCAATGGCTAAAGCTCTTCAAGACAACTTCGGTGTTGTTGAAGGTTTGATGACAACTATCCACGCTTACACTGGTGACCAAATGATCCTTGACGGACCACACCGTGGTGGTGACCTTCGTCGTGCGCGCGCTGGTGCTGCAAACATCGTTCCTAACTCAACTGGTGCTGCTAAAGCTATCGGTCTTGTTATCCCAGAATTGAACGGTAAACTTGACGGTGCTGCACAACGCGTACCTACTCCAACAGGTTCTGTAACTGAATTGGTTGCTGTTCTTGAGAAAAACGTAACCGTTGATGAAATCAATGCTGCTATGAAAGCTGCTGCTAACGATTCATATGGTTACACTGAAGACCAAATCGTATCTTCAGATATCGTAGGTATCTCATACGGTTCATTGTTTGACGCAACTCAAACTAAAGTTCTTGACGTTGACGGTAAACAATTGGTTAAAGTTGTTTCATGGTACGACAACGAAATGTCATACACTTCACAACTTGTACGTACTCTTGAGTACTTTGCAAAAATCGCTAAATAATTTTATTTAGTATCAAAAGAGGCTTCGGCCTCTTTTTTTGTTATGAAAACAGACAGTTAGAAGCTATCGCTTTTACAATTTTTGTGATATAATGAACCTGTATAAAAAAATTTTAAGGAGTCTAACAAATGGCTAAATTGACTGTTAAAGACGTTGATTTGAAAGGGAAAAAAGTTCTTGTCCGTGTTGACTTTAACGTTCCTTTGAAAGATGGCGTAATCACTAACGACAACCGTATCACTGCGGCTCTTCCAACAATCAAGTATATTCTTGAGCAAGGTGGACGTGCAATTCTTTTCTCTCACCTTGGACGTGTAAAAGAAGAAGCTGATAAAGAAGGTAAATCATTGGCTCCTGTAGCAGCTGACTTGTCAGCTAAATTGGGTCAAGATGTTGCTTTCATCACTGGTGCTACTCGTGGTGCTGAATTGGAAGCAGCGATCAATGCTTTGGAAGATGGACAAGTTCTCCTTGTTGAAAACACTCGTTTTGAAGATGTTGATGGTAAGAAAGAATCTAAAAACGATGAAGAACTTGGTAAATACTGGGCTTCACTTGGTGATGGTATCTTCGTTAACGATGCATTTGGTACGGCACACCGTGCACACGCATCAAACGTTGGTATCTCAGCAAACGTAGAAAAAGCAGTAGCTGGTTTCCTTTTGGAAAACGAAATTGCTTACATCCAAGAAGCTGTTGAAACTCCAGAACGTCCATTCGTAGCAATCCTTGGTGGTTCAAAAGTATCTGATAAGATCGGTGTTATCGAGAACCTTCTTGAAAAAGCTGACAAAGTTCTTATCGGTGGTGGTATGACTTATACATTCTACAAAGCTCAAGGTATCGAAATCGGTAACTCACTTGTAGAAGAAGACAAGCTTGATGTGGCAAAAGAATTGCTTGAAAAATCAAACGGTAAATTGATCTTGCCAGTTGATTCAAAAGAAGCAAATGCATTTGCTGGCTATACTGAAGTTCGCGACACTGAAGGCGAAGCTGTTTCAGAAGGCTTCCTTGGTCTTGACATCGGTCCTAAGTCAATCGCTAAGTTTGACGAAGCTTTGACTGGTGCGAAAACAGTTGTTTGGAATGGTCCTATGGGTGTATTTGAAAACCCAGACTTCCAAGCAGGTACAATCGGTGTAATGGACGCTATCGTGAAACAACCAGGCGTGAAATCAATCATCGGTGGTGGTGACTCAGCAGCAGCTGCGATCAACCTTGGCCGTGCAGACAAGTTCTCATGGATCTCAACAGGTGGTGGTGCATCAATGGAACTCCTTGAAGGTAAAGTCCTTCCAGGTCTTGCGGCATTGACTGAAAAGTAAAAAACTTACGACGAAAAGAGTTGGATTTCCAGCTCTTTTTTGTGCATCACGTAGAGTTTCTACGAAGCTAAGCGAGTTAGAAAGTCTAGCAAGGTGAAAAAATACTAGGCCTTGCTACATTAACTGGAAAAATGAATTTTGTATCTACTGGTTCTGTAAAATCTTGATTTTGTAGAAAAAGGATGGTTTTCCCATCCTTTTTTGATTACATAGAAGGGAAGAAGCGGTATATGTAATCAGCTTCTGTTTGGTTGACTTGATGATTGAGGCTGGAAATTATCGTACGACTCTCTAGAAGTGGAAAATAGAGCGCGCATATTTGGCTTTAGACACTTTGAGATAAATAGTGTCAATACTTGAGTAGAGGAGACTATGTGTGTCTAGTTAGCTGCGATTATATATGATTTCAACCCAATTATCTTTTTTAGGAAATCATTTGAGAGCTGGTTGTAAGACTAGGTAGTCTAGGGGGGAATGGAGTTATTTTTTTGTCAAAGTTATTTGAATTTGAATGCCTCAAAACTCTAACTTCGTGTTACAATAAAATTATGTTTAAGAATAATCGATTTGATCCTAAGAAGTTTAAATTAGGAATGCGGACCGCCAAGACAGGACTAGCTGTTTTCTTGGTATTGTTGCTATTTGGTTTATTAGGCTGGGAAGGTTTGCAGATTGGGGCGTTGACGGCTGTTTTTAGTTTGAGAGAAGACTTTGATAAGAGTGTTTCTTTTGGGGCATCCCGTATTTTGGGAAACGCGATTGGTGGAGCATTAGCTCTTGTTTTTTTTGTTATCAATAGTTACTTTTCGGGTGCATTTTGGGTGACCTTGTTCTTAGTACCTATTTTAACCATGTTAACTATTATGTTTAATGTGGCTTTTAACAATAAAGCAGGGATTATTGGCGGTGTATCTGCCTTGTTGATTATCACTTTATCTATTCCCTCCCATAATACTATTTTATACGTCTTTGCACGGATTTTTGAAACTTTTTTAGGTGTTTTTATTGCCATTATGGTGAATTCTGATATTGATCGCTATAAACAAATGGTTAAAAATAGAAAAAAATAAATATATGTCAGAAAAACTAACATATGGGGTTGACATGTCAAAATTTTCAGAATATAATAGCTACTAAGAGAAAGGAGTTTGTCATGAAAGAAAAAGAATTGAGACGTTCAATGGCAGTTTTCCCAATGGGCTCTGTTATGAAATTGACCGATTTGTCTGCTAGGCAGATCCGCTATTATGAAGATCAAGGCTTGCTAACACCAGATCGTAGTTCGGGCAATCGTCGGCTTTACTCATTGAATGATATGGACATCCTTCTCGAAATCAAAGATTTTTTAGATGAGGGACTTAATATAGCGGCAATAAAAAAAGAGTACGCAGACCGAGAAATACAATCTCAGAAAAGGCAACATGCTCTTACCGATGAGGATGTACGGCGTATTTTGCATGATGAGTTGCGTAATCAAGGTCGTTTTGTAAGTCCAACCAGTATATTTCGTTAGTTTTCGTATAGTTTTATACGAGATATAAATTTTTATTTTTCTAAAATTCAAAGGAGACCACTTATGGCAATCACTGCAGCTGATATCAAACACGATATTAAAGAAAAAAATGTTACTTTTCTTCGTTTAATGTTTACAGATATTCTAGGAATCATGAAGAACGTTGAGATTCCAGCAACTGATGAACAAGTTGATAAGGTACTTTCAAATAAAGCGATGTTTGACGGCTCATCTATCGAGGGATTTGTACGTATCAATGAGTCAGATATGTACCTTTATCCAGATTTGGACACTTGGACCATTTTCCCATGGGGTGATGAAAATGGTCGTGTGGCAGGATTGATTTGTGATATTTATACAACAGAAGGTAAGCCATTTGCAGGAGATCCACGTGGAAACTTGAAAAAAGCCCTTCGTCATATGGAAGAAGTTGGTTTTAAATCTTTCAATTTGGGACCTGAGCCAGAATTTTTCCTTTTCAAAATGGATGAACAAGGCAACCCAACGCTTGAAGTCAATGATAAAGGTGGCTATTTTGATCTTGCCCCAACTGACCTTGCAGATAACACACGTCGTGAAATCGTGAATGTTTTGACGGAGATGGGGTTTGAAGTAGAGGCGAGTCACCATGAGGTTGCTGTTGGTCAGCATGAGATTGACTTTAAATATGCTGATGTCTTGAAAGCTTGTGATAATATTCAAATCTTTAAGCTGGTTGTTAAGACGATAGCACGCAAGCACGGTTTATATGCAACATTTATGGCAAAACCTAAGTTTGGTATTGCAGGTTCAGGGATGCACTGTAATATGTCTCTTTTTGACAAAGATGGAAACAACGCTTTCTTTGATCCAAAAGATCCAAAAGGAATGCAATTATCAGAAACAGCTTACTATTTCCTTGGTGGCTTGATGAAACATGCTTATAGTTACACTGCTATTATGAACCCAACGGTTAACTCATACAAACGTTTGGTACCAGGGTATGAAGCACCAGTTTATATTGCTTGGGCAGGTAAAAACCGTTCACCATTGATTCGCGTACCAGCATCACGTGGTATGGGAACTCGTTTAGAATTGCGTTCAGTTGATCCAACTGCTAACCCATATCTTGCTCTAGCCGTTCTTCTTGAGTCAGGTCTTGATGGTATTGAAAATAAAATTGAGGCTCCAGCTCCAGTCGAATCAAATATTTATGTGATGACAGAAGCTGAACGTAAGGCTGCAGGTATTGTGGATCTTCCATCAACTCTTCACAATGCTATTAAAGCCCTTCAAGAAGATGAAGTGGTTACAGAGGCACTTGGCACACACATCACAACAAACTTTGTAGAAGCTAAGAAGATCGAATGGGCAAGCTATGCTACTTTTGT
Source organism: Streptococcus porcorum (assembly GCF_053203725.1). Lineage (NCBI taxonomy): Bacteria > Bacillati > Bacillota > Bacilli > Lactobacillales > Streptococcaceae > Streptococcus > Streptococcus porcorum. The sequence goes on from NZ_JBRUDG010000004.1 coordinate 65,430, forward strand.
TTCACAATGGGAAGTTGATAACTACTTGGATCTGTATTAAAATAGCTAGATATCATCTATTGGGAGTGTGGAAATCCAACACGAAAAGTTGGTCTTCCTCCTCTCTTTCTTTTTTGGGAAAAATATAGAATATTCAGATGATTAAGATTGTTTGCTGGGGGAGAATAAACTTTGAAAAGATAAAATAATGACAAATTAAAAAGGGTTTAGATGATGAGGTTTTATAAGGAGTAAACATTATGAAAGAATCTGCCTTAAGAGCACAAGTAATAACGCTTTGGGACCTTTCTTTTGAATCAGATTAGAGTAGTCCTTCTTGCTTTTTTGTCTCATGAATTGATCCTCACCTTCTCTTGAGAATAGCGTTGGGGAGAGTTTTCTTAAATAAAACCGCTTTAACCTTAAAGTAGCTTATCTGGCAACTAAAGCCTAAAGTTCCTGTCACATTTTTAATATAATCGCTATTGCTTTGTCATATTGCTTGAGTATGATAGACTTATCAAAACGTGAGAGGAAATGATAATAATGTTTAAAAATAAAATGAAATCAACTTTAGCTTTAGCAGCTGTATCAGGAGCAGCAATTTTTACTGGCGCTTCAGCTAGTGCGGATCAATGGGGTGCTCCTTATGGACAGGACTATGGTTATTCACAAGCTCCTGTGGCCACTTATATGCCAGAGCAAGTAGCACAAACCTACGCTGGAGATAGCAGCTATGCAACAGCAGATACAACAAGTACCACAACTAGTACAGTAGCGGCTACCACAACAAGTAGCTCATCTGATAACACTTATCCTGTTGGTCAGTGTACTTGGGGTGTTAAAGAGTTGGCTTCATGGGCTGGAAATAACTGGGGAAATGCAGCTGATTGGGCAGCCAGTGCAGCTTCAGCTGGATTTACAGTAGGAACAACACCGCAGGTCGGTGCGATTGCGGTATGGAATGATGGTGGTTACGGCCACGTTGCCTATGTGACAGATGTTCAAAGTGCTAATAGTATTCAAGTATTAGAATCTAACTATAATGGGAATATGAGTATCGGTAATTATCGTGGCTATTTTGACCCAACGACAGCTCAAGGAACAGTATCTTATATTTATCCAAATGCTTAACAGGCTGGATAGGTGATAAACTAAAAAGAGGGATTAAGCTTGTGGCTTAATCTCTCTTTGGTTTATCTCTGAAGTTTTCTCATCAAACCTGCATTACATTAAGAAGAAGGAAAGAGAGCAGTCGGTTTTAAATTGTCCAATGGCATTGAGATCCCTAAAGAGTTTGAAGGAAAATTTAAGTTTGCCCGTCAACGCTCCAAATTAGCAGGCGAAATCCGAGGGACTTTCTTTGTGGTCAAGGGTGACTAATTGTAAGAAAAAACTAGCTTAGATTGTTCTAGGCTAGTTTTGTTGTTCTTGGTACCATTCACCCCAGTCCCACATAGAATCAAGGATTGGCTTCAAGGAATAACCTAGTTCGGTCAGAGAGTATTCCACACGGGGCGGGACTTCTGGATAGACCTTTCGTTTCACAATGCCTTTTGCTTCAAGGTCTCGCAGGTTGCTGGTCAGGACCTTCTGGCTAATGGAGCCAATGGAACGTTGTAACTCGCTAAAGCGTTTGGTGCCACCCATCAGATCGCGTAGGATGAGAATGTTCCACTTGCTACTAATCAGTAGCAAGGTTGTTTCAATAGGGCAAGCTGGCAAGTCTAATGGTAATTTTTTACTGGTCATAGCTTTCTCCAAAAATTTTTTCAAAAAACTTCAGTCTATTTTTCCTTGAAAGTACGCATTTCTTACCTTGAGGTAACTACCCCACTTTAAGGTGCATACTTTCCAAAAGATACTGACAATGATAGTATATAATCATGGCATGAAAAATGCAAGAAGAAATTTATATGGAGGTCATTGATATGACAATTACAAGCAATACATTCGACAAAGTTATTGTTCACACTTACACTGCTCCTGAAGATGGAGCAATGGTAAATACACATATTATTGAAACAGAGGCACACTTGATTGTGGTAGATACCCAGATGCTTCTACCATATGCTCATGAAGTAAAAACATTTGTAGATGGTCTGAAAAAACCAATTGAAATGGTCATCATTTCTCATGGACACCCAGACCATTGGTTCGGCACAGCTGTTTTTGAAGGGGAAAAAGTGTATGCGATTCAGGAAGTGTTGAATGAGATTCAAGAAACAGGACCAGCAGCGATCGAACGGAAAATGGCAGTTTTGGGAGACTTGGTTCCAAACCAAGCAGTTATGCCGACGTTTGTTTTGGCCGAGGGTGATATTACGCTTGATGGGGTTACGATTCGTGTGACAAAAGTGGCTGATACTGAAAGCAGTTTTATCACTACTTTGGAATTGGTTGAGCAAGAAGTTATCATTACACAGGATATTGTTTATAATAATGTTCATCTCTTTGTTGCCCAACAGGAGTTGGAAAATTGGAAAGCTGTTGTAGCGGATTTGAACAACCATAATTGGACTCTAGTGTTACCAGGGCATGGTCTGCCAACAACAAATGCAGTTTTTGGGCAAATGATTGACTATCTAAATCTAGCACAGAAAAGTTTAGCTCATGCAGAATCATTCAGTCAATACAAAGCAGCTATTATGACAGGTTTTCCAGACTACAAGGGTGAAGTATTGATAGACCTAAATGAACAATTTTTGGGTTTGAACTAATCGTTTAAAAGAGGATACCTGCCTCTTTTCTGCTTGGAGGAAACAATGAAACAAGAAAAAATTGATAGCGCCAAGAAATTGCTTGTAGAAGCGGATGCGATTGTGATTGGAGCGGGTGCTGGTCTGTCCAGTGCTGCGGGCTTGACCTACTCAGGACAACGTTTTGAGGAACATTTTGCCCCTTTTATCAAGGCCTATGGGCTGACAGATATGTATTCCGCTGGATTTTATCCCTTTGCGACTGAGGAGAAGAAGTGGGGCTACTGGAGCCAGCACCTCTACCTCGATTGCTATCAAACGGGTAGCTTACCACTCTATCAGGATTTGTATGAACTGGTGGCGGACAAGAATTACTTCGTCATCACGACCAATGTAGATAGTCAGTTTGAAAAGGCGGGATTTGACAAAGAAAAACTCTTTGAAGTTCAGGGAAATTTCGGGGAGTTTCAATGCTCGGTGCCTTGTCATGATGGCGTTTATAATAACCAAACAGCCTTGGAAATCCTGCTTGCCAACCGTCAGGGTTTGGAGGTTAGAAGTGAAGATATCCCCAAATGTCCTAAGTGTGGGGCAGACATGATGAGCCGCTTGAGAATTGACCATCGTTTTGTCGAAGATGCTACCTGGCATCGGCAAGAAAAGGCTTATCTGGATTTTTTGCAGGCCAATGCTGACAAGAACATTGTCTTTTTGGAACTGGGTGTGGGCTTCAACACGCCAACTATCATCAAATTCCCCTTTGAACGTTTGAATGAGGCTTTGCCAGCTGCTAGTCTGATTCGGCTCAATCTGGAAGACCCAGAACGTGAGGGCATTATCACCATTAACCAAGATATGCAGGAGGTTATCAGTGCATGGAAAGACTAGAAAAATTGATTAGCTATCTTGCACCTGACCTGGACCTGCCTCAGACCCGGGAAGAGCAGGAATGGGTCTTGCGAGCCTTGATGAACCTTTGGGAGCCCAAGGTCATGCCGGCGGAGTTTTGGAGCCTGCAAGATGCCTATTTACAGGAAACATTAGCTCAGAAAAGGGTGACAGGCCTTTCCGACTTACAGGAAGTGGAGCCGCAGATTTATCTCTGGCAGGGTGACATTACTAGCCTAGAAGTTGATGCGATTGTCAACGCAGCAAACAGTCAGCTCTTGGGGTGTTTTGTGCCTCATCATCGTTGTATTGACAATGCCATTCATTCGCAGTCTGGGCTTCAGCTGCGGTTGGCTTGTTATCAGCTCATGAAGACTCAGAGGCACTTGGAAGCAACAGGTCAGGCCAAGATTACACCAGCCTACAATCTGCCAGCCAACTATGTTATACATACGGTTGGGCCGATTATTCAGGAGGAGGTCCGTTCTCAAGATGAAGCCTTGCTCGCTTCTTCTTATCAAAAAAGTTTGGAATTGGCAGTGGAAAAGGGGCTGACCAGTATAGCCTTTTGCTGCATCAGTACGGGTGAGTTTCGTTTCCCCAACCAGTTGGCTGCGGAGATTGCGGTCAGAACTGTGAGAGCGTTTGTCTATGACCACCCGCAATTACATGTCATTTTCAATGTCTTCAAAGATGAGGATAGAGCTATTTACCAAGAATTGCTAGGAAGCAGATAGTCAAAAATATTGACTATCTTTCTTTTTCTGTTATAATAGTAAAAAAGTTTGACTAATGAAAGGAAGTTTCTATGAAGGCTGTTGTCGTATCACAGGCTGGTGGGCCAGAGGTTTTGGAAGTAAAAGAAGTTGCCAAACCGCAGGTGAAAACAGGCTGGTCCTTGGTAAAAATCAAAGGTTTTGGTATCAATCATTCGGAGATTTTTACTAGACAGGGTCTGTCACCAAGTGTTGTCTTTCCGAGAATTTTAGGGATTGAATTGGTTGGTGTCGTTGAGGAAACGACGGAGCCAGACAGGTTACCAGTCGGGCAAAAGGTTGTATCGATCATGGGCGAGCTGGGTCGAGCCTTTGACGGTGGCTATGCAGAGTACGCCCTGGTGCCTAATCAAATCCTCTACCCTGTCCAGACTGATTTGGGTTGGGCAGAACTAGCTAGTGTCCCTGAAACCTACTACACTGCCTACGGTTCCATGAAAAATCTCAAGCTGGAAGCGTCAGATCGGATCTTGGTGCGTGCGGGGGCTAGCGGGGTTGGACAGGCCTTTGTCAAATTAGTGCGGAGCCAGTTTCCAGACCTGCCTATCTACGCTTCTGTCCGCAAGCTAGAAAAGACCGATCAACTGTTGGCCTCTGGTTTTAGCCAAGTCATCCTCGAAAAAGAGGGGCGTTTGCAGACAGATTTGACCTTCAGCAAGATTCTTGAGCTGGTTGGTCCTGCTACTCTAGCGGATTCCCTGGCTCATCTGGAGGAAGGCGGCATTGTCTGCTCGATGGGGCAGCTGGGGGGCAAGTGGTATCTGGAGGACTTTGACCCCATTGAGCAGCTGCGGCAGAATGTCTATTTGACTACGTTTTATTCGGGCAATGTCAATCAGGACAAGTTGCAGGAGATGTTTGACTACCTAGCTCGTTATCGGGTGCCAGTTGGGCCTGAGAAGATTTTTAGTTTGGATACCATACAGGAGGCTCACCGCTATTTAGAGGGGGCGGTGGCTTTTGGCAAGGTGATTGTGCTCAATAGGGAGGAAGATGATGACAGAATTGAGACAGCGGAGTAAGAACTTGGCCCGTATCTTTGACCTGCAGGTTGGGCTCTACGAGGGTTATGCACGGCGACAGGGGCTAAACGGCAAGTGCCTATCGATCCTTATGTGGCTTTATTATCATCCCGGAGGTGTGACGCAGAAGTGGGTCAATAAGAAGACTTACTCTAGCAAGCAGGTGGTCAATGCCACTATCAAGAAATTTCTGGATAAGGGCTATGTCTTTTTTGAGGAAAATCCAGCAGACAAACGGCATAAGAAGGTCAAATTGACCGAGGAAGGCCGTGTCTATGCCAGTCGGATTTTGGACCCCTTGGAAGAGGCGGAAAAAACAGCCCTGTCCCAGTTCAGCTTGGAAGAACAGGAGCAGTTACTGGACCTCTTTGGTCGCTATGGGCAGGCCTTGACGGAAATTTTAGGAGGAGAAAATGATGATTGAGTACCAAAATGTGTCCTTGACCTGTCAGGTCAGCGGGCCAATCTTGAAGAATTTGACATTTGACATTCAAGAGGGAGAATTCTTTGTCCTGATTGGACCAAGCGGGAGCGGAAAAACAACGACGCTGAAACTGATCAACCGTTTGATTGAGCAGACAGATGGAGATATTCGGATTCAGGGCAAGCGGCTGAAAGACTTTGATCTACGTGAGCTACGCTTGGAAACAGGCTACGTCCTGCAACAGATTGCTTTATTTCCAAATATGACAGTGGCTGAAAATATTGCTCTTATTCCTGAGATGAAGGGGATGAGCAAGCAAGATATTCTAAAAAAATCCAGAGAGCTTTTAACTAAGGTTGGCTTGGATCCAGATAGTTATCTAGGGCGTCTCCCCAAGGACTTGTCTGGGGGAGAAAAGCAGCGGATTGGGATTCTGCGAGCGATCATTGCCAATCCCAAGGTCTTGCTGATGGATGAGCCTTTCTCAGCCCTAGACCCTATTAGCAAAGGGCAGTTGCAGGACTTAATCAAAGACTTGCATGAAGAGTTCAAGATGACAACGGTTTTCGTCACGCATGATATGGACGAAGCGGTTAAGCTGGCAGACCGTATTTGCTTGATGAAGGCAGGTGAGGTGGTCCAGTTGGGCACGCCTGATGAGCTCCGCAACCAGCCTGCTAATGACTTTGTTGTTGAATTTATGAAAAATCGGGGAGGTGCCTAATGGATCAGTTGTTAACAACCTTTCTGGAACGCAAGGCGGACTGGCTGACAGCCCTCTTTGAGCACCTGCGGATTTCCCTTCTGGCCTTGATTATCGCCATTGCCATTGCGGTGCCACTGGGCTTGGTCTTGTCCAACAAGAAAAAGCTGACCGAGTGGAGTTTGCAGGTGACAGGCGTTTTCCAGACCATTCCCTCCTTGGCACTTCTGGGGCTCTTTATTCCCTTTATGGGTATCGGAACGCTACCTGCGGTGGTGGCCCTGGTTATTTATGCCATCTTCCCCATTTTGCAGGGGACGTTGACGGGGCTTTCGGAAATCGATCCCTCGCTGGAAGAGGCTGCGACGGCTTTTGGGATGACCAAGCTGGAAAAACTGCGTAAATTCCAGTTGGCTCTGGCCATGCCTATTCTCATGTCTGGTATTCGGACGGCAGCCATTATGATTATCGGAACGGCAACGCTTGCTGCCTTGGTCGGTGCAGGCGGTTTGGGCTCTTTTATCCTCTTGGGAATTGACCGCAATGATTCGGCTCTGATTTTGATTGGGGCGGTGTCGTCGGCAGTCTTGGCTGTCCTCTTTGGCTCGGTCATCAAGTTCTTGCAGGATAAGAAACCTCGTACTATTCTGGCGGCTCTCTTAGTGACACTTTTGGCTGTCGGAGTCAGCTATGTGCCGTTTAATCAATCGTCATCGAAAAAGCTAGTCATCGCTGGGAAATTGGGGGCCGAGCCTGAAATCCTCATCAATATGTACAAACTCTTAATTGAAGACAAGACGGATATCGAGGTGGAGCTGGAGCCAAACTTTGGTAAGACCAGCTTTCTCTACGAAGCCCTTAAGTCTGGCTCGATTGATATTTACCCTGAGTACACTGGTACCATTACGACCACTCTTTTGACTAGTCCGCCGTCTGATCTGTCCAACAATCCTGAGGAGGTTTATACCTACGCAAAAGAAGCGATTTTGGAACAGGACGGCTTGGTTTATTTGGCTCCAACAGACTTTCAAAACACCTATGCTGTGGCAGTGATGGAAGACTACGCTCAAGATCATGGTCTTGAAAAGATTTCGGATTTGGCAAAAGTGCAGCAGACTGCTGTCGCAGGCTTCTCTTTGGAGTTTAACGACCGCGAAGATGGTAATATTGGTCTAAAAAATATCTACAATCTCCAACTCAATGTCAAAACCATGGAGCCTGCCCTTCGCTACGAAGCTATTAAAAACGGAGATGTGCAGCTAGTTGATGCCTACTCAACAGATAGCAAGATTGTTTCTTACAAGCTGAAAATCCTGGAAGACGACAAGCAGCTCTTCCCACCCTATCAGGCCGCTCCGCTATTGTCCAAAGAGACTCTAGACAAATACCCTGAGTTGGAGCAAGTCCTGGGGGCTTTGGCGGGCAAAATATCGACCGAGGAAATGACTCAGATGAACTATGCGGTCGATGTGGAAGGCGGGTCGGCAGAGCAAGTGGCGAGGGAATATTTAGAACAAGAAGAATTGTTAAAATAGGAGAAAACCATGACTAATCAACTAGAAAATGCTAAAAATCTCTATCTCCGTGGCATTCGCGACGGGGAAATCAAGGAAGTCCATGAGCACTACATGGGTGCTACTTACACCCAGCATAGTACGGGTGTGCCTGATGAGAAAGAGGGCTTTGCGGCTTTCTTTGAGGACTTTTTCAAACGCAATCCCAAGCGGGAAATTAACATTGTGCGTGCCATTGAAGACGGAAATTTTGTCTTCGTCCATGTCCACCAGAAACTCAATGACGGTGAGGCTGAGTGGGTGACGGCGGACATCTTCCGTTCAGATGAAAACGGCCGTATCGTCGAGCATTGGGATGTCATTGATGCCTATCCGAAAACCATTGGCCAAACAGATCCGATTTACGCAGACTTTGAACTGACTGACCTAGACAAGACTGAGGACAACAAGAAAATCGTCCGTCGTTTCTTGGTCGATGTCCTTCAAAATGGGGAAATCGAGAAGTTTGACGACTATGTGGCAGCGGACCTGATTCAGCACAACCAAGAGATTTCCCAAGGGGGTGCAGCCTATAAGGATTATCTTGTCGACAATCAAGTCAACTACGACTTTGTCTTCAAGGTGATGGGACAGGGTGACTATGTGGTGGCTTACTCGAAAGTCTGGATTGCAGGTCAGGACTACGCCCACTTTGACATCTACCGTCTCAAAGATGGTAAGATTGTTGAGCACTGGGACAACAAGGAAGTCATGCCAGAGAAAAAAGATTTGACGAATCTAGGGAAGTTTTAAGAAGGGAATTTTCTCTTCTTTTCTCTTGACTTTTTTGTTTTCTCGGTTGATAATAGGAAAAAAGATTGTGGAGTAGTTGTTCATGCTTAAATACCTTCGTGCCTTCCCCTTGCTTGTTGTAGCAAGTGCTGTTGTATATCTCTCGATTTGGATGTGGATTGATAATGGGGATTGGACCTACATCATTGCCAGAGTGTCTGGTATGGCGGAGAAGCATGCCAACAATTTATCTCTAATCGCCATCGCCATTCAGTCCCTCTTTTTTACGTCCGATTGGTTTTATAGTCGTATCCGTTCCTTTCTAAATCGTCGTTTGGAAAAAGCCAGAGGGCTCAATCGGCAGATTTATTTGGGCTACAAGGCTGGAGTTGAATTCCTGATGGCTCTACCCAAACGGACCATCTTGTTTAGCTTTTACCTGCTCTTGACCATTTTGGAAAACTTGGGTGTGATTGCTAGTGCTAAAGATTACGGAGTGGTGGTAATTTTTATTATCGCCGTGGACCGTGTGACTAAAATATGGCCAGAAGAAAAACACAGACTGGTCATATTCAGCCAAAAAGTCAAGAAACGCATTAAGAGTGTGGACTGATGTGCTGGGATTAGTTGAAAACGTATTAGAGGAGGGGAGTAGGCGGAAGTTTTTACTTATTTTGTTAAGCAGATTAGCATAGAAAGTTGTAAAATGTTTACTTGTAAAAGTAATTAGTTTCAAAAAAATTGTTTTAGAAATGCCATATCATATAGTCTTTTCACCTATGGACTTATAAAAATGTAATCATGCTTAACATAACAAATGGAGGAATAATAAAAAGAGATGGATAAGTTGTATCCATCTCTTTTGGCATGATTACTGTAGTAACAATAAATAAGCTAGGTGATTATTGTTCTACTTACTTTTGAATAACTGATAAAGTTAATAGTATTTCTAAGATAAATAATAGTAGTTGTTTCCTATTTGTTAACAAAATATTTTAAGCTATTACATTGCCAGAGACCTCAGCTTTATATCCAGTAGCATTAACATAATGAATAGGATTCATAAACCATTGATTGACATTATATCTTTTACTTAATGTTTTCTCAAAGTAGTTATCTTTCTCAAATTGTCAAATTAAGCTAGACTTTTTCATGTAACTCAGAAAAACTTTGTATGGTGTTTGATAATTCAAAGACTTTCTAGGAATCTTATTCCTCTTATCAGCTATAGCTGATAAAAACTGCTGAGAAATATCGGTAAAGTCCATCTGTTTAGGCAATCCGTTTCGTCTTAGTAAGCCATTCGAGTGTTCATTGAGACCTCGTTGTCCAGGACAACCTGGATCGACAAAGAAAATGTCAACGTCAAGTGGATTCGAAATAGACTTCCAATTGGAAAACTCTTTCCCACAATCAAAAGTAATCGACTTAAAGAGATGCCTGGGGAATTGAGACAGCCATTGATTGATGGCAACCTCAATATCACTTGCTTTTCGTCCCTTTGTTTTCAGTGTAATGATGAGTTTTTCTGTCTAGCTTAATTTGACAATTTGGGAGAAAATAAATTTTAAGTAAACTGTTTGCTAACTCAAAATCAATGTGATATACTTGTTCCTGCATTAGATACAAATAAAATCAATGAGGTATTCGTAACGATGTCTAACAAATTTGAAAAAAGATTTTCACTGTCCATTTTATTATGGATGCGTCAGGATAAACCGCGTCAAGAGGGAATGGACTACTGGAGTGGCGGGCATGCACAGATTATTGCAGCTTCACCGGGTCTATTAGAATACCGCCAGCAACATTTGAGTGAGACAGAACATAGTTTTTGGCCGAAAGTGACAGGCTTGGAAACGACTATTCCAGAAGACCGTCGGATTGATGGCATTGCGGAAGTGACCTACCAGAAGTTATTGGCACCAATAGGCGGTCGCCGTCAGACGGCCCTTGCTTTTGAAGATGAGGTCAATGTTTTCCGTCGGACCTTGATGCACATGGGCTTCCCTTATTCATCACGTTGGTACCATACTAGCACTCAGGCCCAAACCCAACTGCGTGATGTCCTTTACTTCCGCCGCAAAGATGGTGTGAAGAGCGGCAGCTTCAAAAATTTTGTTCAAGATGGACTTGCCAGTCAACTGGCGACAATCTCTGGAGTGACAGAAGTACGAACGCAGGTCTATCTTCCTTGGAATAAAGCGACTTGGAATACCCCAAATGTTGCCCATGACAATCCTAAAGAAGACCATCTTCATGCCTCTATCATCCTAGGATTTGCGGATCAGGCGGCAAGAGAGGCCTTCTATGCCACCCTAGCTCCGCAGTTGAATGCAGAAGTGGTGCAATACGCCTCAGCAGTCCACGCCTATCATATAGAAAAAAACTTGCCATTTGTCCTAGATGGCAAACGCATGTAAGACAAGCGACTTCTTGGTCGAATGCTTTATTTTTAAAAAATCAAGCAAAAGACTTGCCAAGAAGTCTAGCTTATGGTAAACTTGTTCTTGCAAGTGATACAAGAACAGAAAGGAGCGCGAATGGATACAAAGTTTTCAGTAGCCCTTCATATACTGACCATGATCAGTGAGAGTAAGGAAATACTTAGCTCGCAAGCCTTAGCTGAGAGCGTTGGTACCAATGCCAGCTACATCCGCAAGGTGATTGCACTTTTGAAAAATGCAGGCTTAATCACTTCGCACCAAGGGAGATCAGGCTACCAATTGAGCAAGTCCCCTAAGGATATTAGCTTATTGGAAATCTACCTTGCGACGCAAGAAGTGGAGCATATTCGACTATTTCAGATACACCAGAATGCCAATCTTACCTGTCCAGTTGGGCAGCATATAGAAGGTGCAATGGTTCCCATCTTTTCCAGCGTTGAACAAGAACTGGAAAATCAACTCAGTCGTCAATCCTTAGATAATGTCATTAATAATCTCTATCAATCCGCACAAGAAACCCGAATCTGACCGAGGTCAGATTTTATAAACCCAAACATAGACCTGTAAGTGATACAGGAACAAACTAAAGAATAGAAAAGAGAAGAACATGAAAGTAGCACAACACACATCTTATAATAAAAACAATATCACCCTTAACCTTACAGAAATGGCTAAACCACAAATCAAGCCTAACCAAGTCCTTGTCAAAGTGACCGCAGCAGGCGTTAACCCATTGGACAACATGATTTCACGCGGAGATGTGAAATTGATTGTCCCTTACAAATTGCCACAAACAGCTGGAAATGAAGTAGTCGGCTTGGTTGAAGAAGTAGGTTCAAGCGTGACGACATTTGCAGCAGGTGATCGTGTCTTCGGCCGTCTTCCGCTTGATAGTATCGGTGCTTTTGCTGAGTATGTAGCAGTTGACGCTCAGGCTCTTGCTAAGGTTCCTGCCTACTTGACAGATGAAGAAGCGGCAGCTGTTCCTTTGACAGCCTTGACTATCATGCAGGCCCTTGACCTCATGGGTGCTGAGGCAGGCAAGACCATCTTCATCTCAGGTGGAACTGGTGGCGTCGGTGGTATGGCTATTCCGATTGCCAAAGCCAAGGGCTTGAGAGTTATCACAAATGGTGATGGGGCAAGTGGTGAACGTGTCTTGAAACTCGGTGCAGACCGTTTTATCGATTTCAAAAAAGAAGATTACACCAAAACACTTAGCAATGTTGACTACGTCTTGGACACACTTGGTGGTGCAGAAACGGAAAAACAAATGTCCATCATGAAAAAAGGTGGTCAGCTGGTTTCCCTTCGTGCCATGCCAAATGGCGAATTTGCCAAACGCATGAATTTGCCAAAATGGAAACAAATCTTGTTTGGCCTAGCTGGTCGTTCATTTGACAAAATGGCTAAAAAATACGGTGTTCACTACCATTTCATTTTCGTAGAGAGCAATGGTCGTCAACTGCAAGAGGTAGCAGACATTTTCAGCAAGTTAGAAATCAAACCGTCTATCGATACCGTTTATCCATTTGAAGAAGTCAACGCAGCACTTGATAAGGTTGCCAATGGTCGTTCACGCGGAAAAACCGTCCTCAGTTTCAACTAAAAAATAAAATATATAGGGAAATATCATGTCATATATTACAACTAAAAACCAATACATCACCGTTTCAAACAATAAAATCGCCTACCGTGAGCTCAGCAAGGGCAAGTCAGACCTTCCTTTGGTCATGCTGGTTCACCTAGCGGCGACCTTGGACAACTGGGATCCCAAATTGCTGGATTTGTTGGCTGAAAAGCACCATGTGATTGTCCTAGACCTTCCTGGCGTAGGAGCTAGTCAGGGCAAGGTGGCTCCGACTATTCCAGGAATGGCTGAGCAGGCTGTTTCCATTATCAAGGCTTTGGGTCATGAGAAAATTAATTTGCTAGGTCTGTCTATGGGTGGTTTCATTGCTCAAGAAATCGTTCGTCTGGATAGTCAGCTGGTCAACCGTTTGATTTTAGCAGGTACAGGTCCTCGTGGTGGTTTTGAAGTTGATAAGGTGACTGGAAAAACCTTCCGCTATATGCTGAAGGCTGGTTTGGAGCGTGTGGATCCAAAACGCTACATTTTCTACAATCATGATGAAGCAGGTCGTTTGGAGGCAGAAAAAGTCTTGGGTCGTATGGGGCAAAGAAGTGCTGCTCATGCAGACAAGGACATGAATGTTCCAGGATTTTTGACTCAGCTGAAAGCTATCAAACGCTGGGGAAGAGAGCCGCAAGATGATATGACCTTTATCACCCAACCAACCCTGATCGTTAACGGTGATAAGGACATGCAAGTTCCAACAGAAAATTCGTATACCATGCACGAGAAAATCAAAAATAGCCAACTGATCATCTATCCAAATGCAGGTCACGGCTCTATCTTCCAAAATGCAGAAGAGTTTTCGAAAGCCTTACTAGCCTTTTTGGAGGAAAGCAATGCCTAAAACTATTTTAATCACAGGATCGACAGACGGGATTGGCAAACACCTAGCCATGAAACTAGCTAGTGAAGGCCATGAAGTAATCTTGCACGGGCGAAATAGCGAAAAGCTCCGTGTAGCCCTCAGTGATATTCAACTAAAAACAGGGAATAAAAAGATTCATGGCTACCTAGCAGACTTTTCCAAGTTAGCAGATGTCTATCGTTTCAGCCAAGAAATTAAACGCGATTTTGAGCAAATTGATGTCTTGTTAAACAATGCGGGTGCTTACTTTGGAGATGCCCGTGTGGCAACGGCAGAAAATATCGAGATGACCTTTATGCTGTCTGTCCAAGTTCCTTATATCTTGACGACGGAGTTGTTGCCCTTGCTGGAAAAAGCAGGAGGCAGGGTCATTCACACCTCTTCCTTCATGCACCATTTTGCACAAACCAGAGGTCATTCAATCGTTTATGTACAAGGAGAGTTCACCGAACTCTTACAGTCCTCTTTATGATCCCATTGATGGTCTGAAAGAAAATGGTCAGTATTTGAAAAGTGAGATTGCCTATAGCAAGGACTATCCTAACAGTTTTTTAGATATTACCTATCCAGACCAAAATCTTGAAGCTGACCGTCCAACCCTCTTCTATTTCCACGGAGGTGGATTCTTTGGAGGCAGCAAAAATATGGGGGACCCTCTGGCTGCCAGCCAAGCCACCTATCTCATTGACGACATCGTTTCAAAAGGATATAATGTAGTCAATGTTGACTATGCTCTTGTACCAGACTATCATTTTCCAACGCCTGTGATTCAGATGAATCAGGCCATTGCCTACATAAAGGAACACGCTGAAGAATACCATTTGAACATGGACAATGTCGTCTTAATGGGTTCATCCGCAGGTGCCATCATGGTTGCTCAATATGGTAGCCTCTTAGCCAACAATGATTACGCTCAGCTATTGAACATTGAACCAAGTATTGCAAAAGAACATGTCAAGGCCCTCGTTATCGATGACGCTCCCTTAGATTACGCCAAGTTTAGCTTAAGCACGAAGATCTTGGTTGGAAATTATGTTTCAGGAACCATCTATCTAAGTGAGGAAGAAATCAATGCCTATAACCCGATTTCACATGTGAACAAGGACTATCCAGCTAGTTTCCTTCTGGGAAGCGAGTATCGAACAGATATGGTGTTGCTCAATAAGGCCTTGAAGCAAGCGGGAGTTGAAAATGAATTGGTCGATCCTTTAGCAGAAGAAGGGCTTGAAAAGCCTCATGGTTTTGTGGCGAATTTACGAACAGACCCTGTGTCTGCCAAAGCATTTGAGCGGATGATGACTTTTATTGACGAACGAACTAAGGAGTAAAATGAACACTAAGAATTTTTACTGGGTGCGAGAACCAGAAAACTATCAGATTTCGGATACAGAAATCAGAATCACAACCCAAGCCCACACAGACTTGTGGCAGAAAACCTATTACCATTTTGTCAATGACAATGCTCCCCTGCTCTTGATGGACACGGAGGAAGAGTATTTTTCCTTTACGGTTAAGACAGATTTTTCCAATAGCCATACCCGCTTTGATCAGTGCGGTGTCGTGGTCTATCAGGATTCGGAAAACTGGATCAAAGGCTCGATTGAGTATGAAAATGAAGATTTTCAGCATTTGGGCAGCGTTGTGACCAATCAGGGCTTTTCAGACTGGGCAACCCAGGAAATTCCTGCTTCTGTCAAGTCAATTTACTACCGTTTGAGCCGACGGGGAAGTGATTTTTGCATTGAAAACTCCAAGGACGGTATTCATTTTGAGCAGATGCGGATTTGCCACCTGCACCAAGGCGGCGGTAAGATTCGTTTTGGTGTCTATGCCTGCTCGCCAGAAGACTCTTCCTTTGAAGCTGTCTTTACAGAAATGACCTTGACTGACTGCAAGTGGTTGGCCCACGACGGACAGCAACCAGATTAACATTATAAAGAGAGTTTCTTATTGATGTTATCGTCTAGGTTTGAGTGTGCGTACCTTACAGAGAAATTTGTCAGCTGAAACTACCAGCTTTAAGAAAGAGCTATAAGCAGTTCAAAAATCTATGGCTTTCTCTTACCTTAAGATGAATCTCTCAGCTGAAGAAATCTCTAGCCTAGTCGACTATAGCGAGGTCAATGCTTTTAGCCGAGCCTTTAAAAAATGGACAGGCATGACCATAACGGATTATAACAAGAAAAACCATTTCAGCTAATGCACTTGAAAATAAAAACGATCTCCTCACCCAAGGAAATTTGGGCTGAGGAGTTTTTTTATTTAGAAAGGCTTTAGTCTTTGTAAAAATATGAATATTCTCAAAAACTAAAAAATACTGTTATAAAAATTTTATATATCGCTTAGTTTCTATCAAAAAAAGTAATATTCAGCAATCAAAATGCTTGCAATATATATATATATATATATATATAATGTTAATGAGCGGTCAAAATTCAACTCGCAAATATTTAGGAGGTATTTATGTATTTTAATCGTCAAGGTAGCCAACAGAAAAATTGGCGTATGATTAAAAAAGGAAAGCAATTCTTATTTGGATGCTCCCTTGTACTTGCCATTGGTGCCGTAGCCAATGTTGCAAGTGCAGATACAGTCACAACAGAACCAACCACAACTTTAGATAATACAGCATCTGTAGGATCAGAGGATGGAACTTCAGTTGAGACAAGCACAGAAGCAGTTACAGAAGCTGCAACTTCTACAGCAACAAGTGAAGCAAGCTCAACAGTTGCAACTTCTACTGCAGCAACAAGTGAGGCAAGCTCAGAATCCGCTGCTTCCACTGTAGCAACAAGCGAAGCAAGTTCAGAAGCTGCAACTTCTACTGCAACAAGTGAAGCAAGCTCAGAATCAGCTACATCAACAGCTACAGAAGCAAGCACAGAAGTAGTAGCAGAGACAACAAACCGTACAGCTTATATTGCCTATGAAGTGCAATATACAACTAGCACAGGTGAGGTTGTTGCCAAAACTGCTAACTTAGTGGCAACAGAAACTTCTGAAGAAGTGGCAGAATCGACACTTACAGTAGCTGCAGCAGATATTCCAGCAGGTTACACATTGGCTCAAGGTCAAGCTGCAACCATTACTCAGCAAATCTCAGAGAGCCAAGTTAACATCTTGTCTTTTGCGATTGTTAAGAAGTCTGAAGAAGAAGAGATTGCTGAATCTCAATTGGCAAACAAAACAGTTCTTGAGCAAGTCATTTCAGAAGCTATTGTCCTTTCAGATGAAGCTTTGCGCCAAGTCGCAACGACTCAAGCAGGTAATACAGAGCTTGAAGCAGCAGCAACTTCAACTCAAGAGACTGTTGACAACGCAATTATTGTTTTAGAAGATGCATCAGCAACGCAAGAGCAAGTAGATAGCCAAGTTGAAGCAGTGAAAGCAAGTACATTGGCACTTGCTGATGAAATGCTCAAAGTAGATGAAGATGGGAACTTGACAGTTGCCTTGAATACTACAGGGACAACAATCTCGGCAGAGCGTGGAACTGGTACTGCGGCAAACGTCGTTTCAAACTATGAAATCAGAGATGGTTACGTATACTGGACACATGAGTTTAACAATAATTATGTAAACCGTAACTACTATAATTACTTCTTCACAATACCAAGTTCAGTTGGAGCTATGGAAGATTTAGTTGTTACTCAATATAACACAGATGGATCAGTTCGCTCGACAAGTAATACATGGCCTGATGGTGAGGGTGATGAAGGGGGTATTGCTGCTAATATTGGTCGTATCGGAAATGGATACTTTGATAAAAAAGGTTTAAATGAAGGTAGAGTAAATGCACCTTTATATGCTAATCAAAACCATATTTTATCAGCTATTGATCGTACTGGTTTTGCGGGCTCAGATGCTATTCTAAACAACTCTCAATCTGAGTACTATGTACTGAACTCTAGCCGTCGTACAAATAATACAACTCGTTGGACAGTAACTTATCGCACACCAATCGTAGATGATTCAAAACCATTGGATTATATTGCCGGTGGTGCAGCACAGGTTAAGGCTGATAAAGATGATGTTGTTGTTGGTACTTATGGTGCGGTCTTGAAAGAAGACTTGGATATTCAAAACGACTATAAACTAGCTTGGACACAGCAGTCAGTTTCTAGCCGTAACGATGCTGGGTTTGCATGGAGTGACGATGGTAAGTCAATTATCTACTATTATGATGCGGATGATACAACGTCATTCAACGCTAATGAAATCCTAAAACTTCTAGTTGCTAATCCAGTAGATTCTACTAACCGCACACTAAATGGTGATGAAAAAGAGAAGTTGGAAACAGGTATTGTTAATTCAACAGCTGATAATTACTATGGTACA
The DNA here is from genome assembly GCF_053203725.1 of Streptococcus porcorum. Lineage (NCBI taxonomy): Bacteria > Bacillati > Bacillota > Bacilli > Lactobacillales > Streptococcaceae > Streptococcus > Streptococcus porcorum. The sequence goes on from NZ_JBRUDG010000004.1 coordinate 83,489, forward strand.
GGGGATTCTACGGGTGCAGATGGTTTCTACTATAAGGACTACCTTGCATATGAGAATGGAAACCTTGTTCAGTACCTTGATCTTGTTAACCCAACTCACCTTGGTGGTGGTGAGACGATTCCGTTGGATGTTGATAAGACAAATACAACAGATTCAATTACTATTGATGCCAAAAATGGTGCAGGTGAGATTACAATTACAAGTGACGATATCCCATCTGGCAAGCAGTTGGTTAACTCTGTAACACAACGCCAAGTTTATGCGGGCACTCGTATTGTCGCATTGGACTCAACTATTAACTCTGCAACAGATACAAATGTTGTTAACCTTTACTTTGTACCTTATACTGCTGCACCTAACCAAGCACCAACCATTGATAGCATTGGTACAGATGGAACTCAGTTAAATTCTGACAGCACGAATAACAAGTATCTCTTTGTTTTTGGTACAACAGAAGGAACAACTGAAACTGAAACAGGAGCGACAACAGCAGCACCTGTAGTTAACAAAGATAATGCTACGGCGACAATTGCTATGTCAGATGCAGATGGTACGATTGCTAGTGTTTCTTATGATGATGCTAAACCATCACCAATGACAACACTTGGTAGCAACTTGACACTTGGGACAGACGGTAAGCTTGAAGGTTCCTTCAACCATGGTGCAGGTGGTTATTATACTCGTCGTGTCACTGTGACAGATGATGACGGTGCAACAGCAACAAGTAACGCTTTCTATGTTTATGCTTATACTGATAAAGAAGTCGATACAACTTCAATCGAAAAAGAAGAAGGTACAGCAGTTACTGAAGCAGAGATCTTTGCTAAGTTGGCTATTGCAACAACAAGTGATGCATTCCCTAATACAGGAAAAAATATTCCAACAGTGCCAGATACAGAGTATACTCGTACAGTCGTTGGTTACCGTGCGGTTGGAAGCACAGATGTTACAGAGGCAACTGTCGACACACTTCCAACAACTGGTGAGTATGAAGTAAGAGTACAAACTCGTAACATTTACGGTCAAGATATCTATAACTGGATTACCGTTTCATATTCTGACACAGTTGCTCCAGAAACCCCATCAGTAGTAGCTAACGAAGATGGTACAGTAACCGTAACACCATCACAAACAGCTGGTGATGATACTAAGACGACAGACATCACTTATACTGATGAAAATGGCACAGAACAAACAGTAACTGTTACTAAAGAAGATGATGGTACATGGTCCGTTCCAGCAGATTCAGGTGTCACTGTAGATCCTACTACAGGCGCAGTCACAATTCCAGCAGATAAAGTTCAAGATGGCTCAACAGTTTCTGCCACATCAACTGATGAAGCAGGCAACACCTCAAACCCAGCAACAGACACTGCTAAGAATAATCCAGACACCACAGCACCAGAAGTACCATCAGTAGTAGCTAACGAAGATGGCTCAGTCACTGTGACTCCATCAGAAACAGCTGGTGATGATACTAAGACCGTTGACATCACTTATACTGATGAAAATGGCACAGAACAAACAGTAACTGTTACTAAAGAAGATGATGGCACATGGACAGTACCAGCAGATTCAGGTGTCACTGTAGATCCTACTACAGGCGCAGTCACAATCCCAGCTGATAAGGTTCAAGATGGCTCAACAGTTTCTGCCACATCAACTGATGAAGCAGGCAACACCTCAAACCCAGCAACAGACACTGCTAAGAATAATCCAGATACAACAGCACCAGAATCTCCATCAGTAGTAGCTAACGAAGATGGTACAGTAACCGTAACACCATCACAAACAGCTGGTGATGATACTAAGACGACAGACATCACTTATACTGATGAAGCAGGTACATCTCAAACAGTAACTGTTACTAAAGAAGATGATGGCACATGGACAGTACCAGCAGATTCAGGTGTCACTGTAGATCCTACTACAGGCGCAGTCACAATTCCAGCAGATAAAGTTCAAGATGGTTCAACAGTTTCTGCCACATCAACTGATGAAGCAGGTAACACCTCAAACCCGGCAACAGACACTGCTAAGAATAATCCAGATACAACAGCACCAGAATCTCCATCAGTAGTAGCTAACGAAGATGGCTCAGTCACTGTAACACCATCAACCACAGCGGGTGATGATACTAAGACCGTTGACATCACTTACACTGATGAAAATGGAACAGAACAAACAGTAACTGTTACTAAAGAAGATGATGGCACATGGACAGTACCAGCAGATTCAGGTGTCACTGTAGATCCTACTACAGGTGCAGTCACAATCCCAGCTGATAAGGTTCAAGATGGCTCAACAGTTTCTGCCACATCAACTGATGAAGCAGGCAACACCTCAAGCCCAGCAACAGACACTGCTAAGAATAATCCAGACACCACAGCACCAGAAGTACCATCAGTAGTAGCTAACGAAGATGGCTCAGTCACTGTGACTCCATCAGAAACAGCTGGTGATGATACTAAGACCGTTGACATCACTTATACTGATGAAAATGGCACAGAACAAACAGTAACTGTTACTAAAGAAGATGATGGCACATGGACAGTACCAGCAGATTCAGGTGTCACTGTAGATCCTACTACAGGCGCAGTCACAATCCCAGCTGATAAGGTTCAAGATGGCTCAACAGTTTCTGCCACATCAACTGATGAAGCAGGCAACACCTCAAACCCAGCAACAGACACTGCTAAGAATAATCCAGATACAACAGCACCAGAATCTCCATCAGTAGTAGCTAACGAAGATGGTACAGTAACCGTAACACCATCACAAACAGCTGGTGATGATACTAAGACGACAGACATCACTTATACTGATGAAGCAGGTACATCTCAAACAGTAACTGTTACTAAAGAAGATGATGGCACATGGACAGTACCAGCAGATTCAGGTGTCACTGTAGATCCTACTACAGGCGCAGTCACAATTCCAGCAGATAAAGTTCAAGATGGTTCAACAGTTTCTGCCACATCAACTGATGAAGCAGGTAACACCTCAAACCCGGCAACAGACACTGCTAAGAATAATCCAGATACAACAGCACCAGAATCTCCATCAGTAGTAGCTAACGAAGATGGCTCAGTCACTGTAACACCATCAACCACAGCGGGTGATGATACTAAGACCGTTGACATCACTTACACTGATGAAAATGGAACAGAACAAACAGTAACTGTTACTAAAGAAGATGATGGCACATGGACAGTACCAGCAGATTCAGGTGTCACTGTAGATCCTACTACAGGTGCAGTCACAATCCCAGCTGATAAGGTTCAAGATGGCTCAACAGTTTCTGCCACATCAACTGATGAAGCAGGCAACACCTCAAGCCCAGCAACAGACACTGCTAAGAACAATCCAGACACAACAGCACCAGAAGCACCAGTTGTTAACGCACCAAAAGCAGGTGACACAACTGTAACAGGTACAGCTGAACCAGGCTCAACTGTCACTGTAACCTTCCCAGATGGTTCAACTGTAACAACAACTGCAGATGAAGATGGTAACTACACAGTTGACGTCCCAGCAGGTGTTGAGCTTAAAGAAGGCGACAAAGTCACTGCGACAGCTACTGATGAGGCAGGTAACGTCTCAGAACCAACAGAAGCTACAACGACAGCTAACCCAT